>JAGQPD010000139.1 GCA_020426865.1 Planctomycetales bacterium | reverse complement strand
AAGTTGTCTTGCGCGCTCATGGTCATTGAGGTAAAATCGAATTGCGAAGAGTTGTGCAGCGCATTGCACGTATCGCGGATCATCAGGTGACATACAACGCATCGCTCGTTCAAGGCTGTCGATGGCTTCCGGCCATTTGCCTTGCCGACCCATGCATTGCCCTGCCTGCCAGAATTCTGTTGCTTCGTCGACGACAACCCGGTCTGCCTCTGCGGGGACAATTGTCCTGGCGACGCGAAAACCCTGTGGCCACTGCGCGGGCGTTGCTGGTTCGCCGTGCTGGACGAGGTACTGTCCTAGCTGAACAGGTAAATCATTGATACTTCCACCTGACACGGTGCGTCGTTGGCTTTCATCAACGTAGAGCGAATCCGCGGCCAAACTGTCATTGGGCCCATAACACCACTCCATCGCATTGCCGTGAACGTCGAAGAGTCCGAAAACGTTCGGCAGCCGTGTTCCGACGGGCATCAATTGCGATGTATTTCCCGCGTGCCAAGCGTATTGAGATAGCATTTCAGGGTCGTTGCCAAAAAAGAAATTCGTGGCCGCCATGGCGCAGCCTGCATATCGAAATTCCTCCGTCGAGACCAGGCGATAGCCAAGTCGGGACGTGTAGTCGGCCGGAATTCGCATACCGTGAGCAAATTTGCCGTCCGCGTTCGGAAGGTAACACCAGTTGGACGGGTCAAGCAATCCGTTGAGTTCGTTCAAGTACTGGCAATAGGCAACGGCATCAAACCATGAGATCTTGCATGCCGGATGGTCGGCGGACGCCGATCCAAAATCCGCGTCGGGTCGAAACGCCCGAAATTGTCCGACGGTAACCTCGTGGGCGGATATGGCAAAGACTCGGCCCGGCGCTTTGACTTCATAGGATTGTATGTCAGCAATCGGCATTTCTTTCGGTAGCTTGGCGACGACCATTGTGTGTTGTGCTTTGTCCACGTACCATGCCTTCTCCGTACCGGGCAGCGGTTGCTCTACAGGTGGAATGGGATCGACCGGAATCCGCCAATCGCGGAGAAGCAATGACGCGGCCCCGTGCACACCAGCGTCGGGATCGTCAACATAAAGTTGTTTGAGGCGAGTTGCGAGCGAATCCCGGTAAGCAACGAGAACCTGCCCGTAGTTGTGCAAGCAAAGTATCAGTGCCTGTCGAGCGTCGGGGGGAATTTCGTTGCGGTCTATGAGCTCGACGATCATGCTCGGATCGACGGAGCTCCGTCCAATGCGATGAGTCAACACGGATCGCAGGGTGGGGTCGGAATGTTGTCGTAGGACTTTCAAAGCGGGCTGGTTGTCACCCATCATTAATAAAGCCGTAACAAGATTACAGTGGCTTTGTTGGCGATCCGTTTGTTCGAGCGAACTCACCTCGGGCCGATGCCAGACCACGGTGACGGTTGGCGGTTGTGGGGTTTGTATGGTAGCAGCGTTGATACTGATAGGGTGATAGCCGCTGGCAATCATGGTGGCAAATTTGTCGGCCGTCGAGTCCGTCGATTCGGTCACGATCTGATAGGCCTGTCGAAAGTCCTGCTGCCAGACTCCGCCGAACATCGCATGTCGCCGATACGGAAAAACGGTCGCGTCAACGAGCAGCATGCCGTCGCTTATCGACAGATTGTCAAGCAATTGTGGAGTCGGGGACTGCTGCCATCGGAACGATCGAGGGCTCGGCTGTCGCCAAATCTGAGTCCGAACAAGATCGCGTCCCTTCAATGCGACGTGAATCGTCTGCGGTACGAAGCCCTTGGCACGATGATTATCAAAGTCCAACTGCCTTTCGGGTGCCGTGTGAGAAACGGTTATTGCGTATTCACAAGCACTGTCGCTATCCGCAGCGGCCCAAATAACGGCGTGATGCGGCATACCGTTGCGCAGGTACATTGCCGCGTCCACGGGCACGAGTCCTTCATGATGCATTTGACTCAGTCGCGTCGAAACAACGCTCTCAGTTAAGTCCGTCTCTAATAACCAATCCTGTCCGTCGCGCGTCCAAAGTACGGCGACCATCGTTTGGCCTCCGGCATGGAACGGTCGAAAGCGAATGGGTCGGTAGCCGCTTCCGCGCATTTCGTTCACCGCCAGCAATGCCTCATTGAAGGGAAGCGACGGTGCAATCGCGAAATTATCATTGACGACTCCGGCATTAGATTCTATCCGCGCGATGCAATGCAGTGGCAGTTCGTGGAATCTCGCTGGGTTGGCGATGGGTGTGAGCTGTGCATGAGTAAACTCGTCAAGCCGGCGTTGCAAGAGCTTTGTTCCACCATCGATCAATTGCATCTTTGCGACGAATCCATTCAGATGTTCGGCTTCGGCAAATTCTATGAAAGTCAGCAGCCGATCGGGATCATGTGCGAAGTACTCCGCCAGCGCCATCGCGGCTACCTCACGTTCGGTACTGGAACGCGACCGTTTGAAGATCTGGTCGAGCGTTCCGTCGAGCTTGTCGCTGACCGGTTGGAAGACCGCGAGCCAGTTGGAAACTTCGCCCAGCGGCTGGGAGACAATGAGTGCCGCAACCGCGGGTGCAACGTGACCCCATCGGGAATTCGCTGCGTCGAGGGTCGCTAGTGCTCCGGCGGCACAAAGCCGCTTGTCCGCCGAGTTCGTTGGGTCGGTGACAGTTTCCCAACACAAGTCGGTGCATTCGGCCAATGAACTCGCGCTCGCATATGCCTGCAGGACGCTTCGTATCATGAGTAGCTCGCGCGGTGTGGCCGAGAACAGTTTTCGCTGCAACGTCCGTCCGTCGGTACCGTTGAATCGCAACTGTGCAACGGCGAGATGGAGTTGTTCCTTCTCCGTGAGGTGCTTTTCGTTGACCGACTTGAGCATCGGGCCAAGTGTCTGTGCGTTCGACTTGGCCGCTGATAGGAGCGTGATGAGGTCATCCGTTGGCGCTGTCAGGAGTGAGTGGATCGCCGCATGAGCGCGTTCGCGACGCTGTATATTACGTGCGACAATTCCCGTAAAAACCAGGAGGACGCAGACGATCGCTAGTAAACTGGCTACTGCAGGACGACGCTTGCTCCAGAGTAAGATTTTCTCAGCGTGACTTACGGGGCGCGCAATGATTGGCCGACCGTCGAGCCACCGCTGCAGATCATCTGCAAGTTCCCGCGCGGTTGCATAACGATGAACGGGTTCCTTGCGCAGGCACTTGGCACAGATTGTTTCCAAATCGCGAGGAATGTCGGGATTGATCTTGCGCGGCGCCCGCGGCTCGTCATGGAGAACCTGGACGATAAGCATTTGCTTGTTGCCATGAAAGGGCAATTGTTGCGTGAGCATCTCGTACAGCATCACGCCCATCGCATATACATCCGCACGACGATCAACGCGATGCGAGTCCCCGCGAGCCTGTTCGGGGGACATATAGGCGGGTGTACCGAGGACCTGGCCTTCGGCGGTCATCGTAATCTCCGTCGCGTCCCGCTTTGCCAATCCAAAGTCAACGATATGGGGAACTCCGCGGCGGTCGATCATGACGTTGCTAGGTTTGAGGTCACGATGGATGACGCCCGACTCATGCGCATAATGCAGCGCATTGGCAATGGTCGTCATCAGCGATGCGACTTCGCGAGCTCGAAGCGGCTTAGCCGCCATCCACTCCCTTAAGGTAACACCATCGATGTAATCACTGACGATATAGATTGCATTCTCGTGCTTGCCGACCTCGTGAACACTAACAATGTTCGGGTGCCGCAATTGTGCCGAAACACGGGCGTCTCGCAATAGTATCTCCGCGTCGGCATCTGTCACCACACGTTGCCGCGGCAGTTTTACCGCAACGACGCGTTCCAGCGCTAAGTCACGAGCCTTCCACACGGAACCAAACTGCCCGACTCCTACCTGCTCAATCAGTTGAAACTGCCCAATACAGCTCACTCCTATGGGGCAATTGTCGTTTGCGCTTCCCAACAGGCTAAAGCAGCTGCCGCAGGACGGGCAATTGACACTGGACGATGCCGTTGTGTCGACTAGCTCGATCCTGTTTTGGCAATGCGGACACCTGATATTCAGGACCCGCGATGTTGCCTGACGCAACGGTGCTACTAATCGTTCGATATGGTCGCGATGCCGAAAGAACTCAGAAAGTTCGGCGGCGAGTTCGGGGTGTCGGCTCAATAAAGATTCTCGGCAGAGCGGCTTCCCACTCTCCTCTGCCCGGACGTACTCGGCAATCAGATCCTCAAGGCGACCGGCGCTGCCGTCAGCGGCCTCAATGCTTGACATATCGCTCACTCTCCAAGTAGTTCGTGAAGTCGTTTGAGACCCCGATGCAACAAGCCGGAAACCGCCGCTTCGCTGCGACCGAGTTTCTCGGCCGTCTCCTTGAGTGTTAATCCTTGAAGATGATGCAACATGATAGCATCCCGCTGTCCGTCCGACAACTTTTCCAACGCAGTCGGCAGCCGCAGCAGCGTCT
Source organism: Planctomycetales bacterium (assembly GCA_020426865.1). GTDB lineage: Bacteria > Planctomycetota > Planctomycetia > Pirellulales > Pirellulaceae > JAGQPD01. Next base: position 23,950 of record JAGQPD010000139.1, on the reverse strand, counting down.
CGTTGGTAGCCGCCCGCTGACTGGGGGAGGAACGCGAATCGACCAATGCGTCAATTTGGCGAAACGAGTCGAAGATCTCGTCCTCCAGCGACCTGTTTCTGCCAACGTCCCTTTTCTGCCGCCCATGATATCGAAGTGCATCGACCAGATTATTGACAAGGATCCTCTTCAACCATTTTAGAAGATCGACATTCGACTCGCCGCGAAATTGATTCTTGCGGGAAACCGCGTCGAGGAACGTCTGCTGGACAAGGTCTGAGGCATCAATGTGCTGCTCTAACCACGGGCCAATCTGCGTTGCCGCCAACAACCTGAGATATGCTCGAAAACGACTCAGCGCTTCCAAGTCAAAGTCATAGTCAGATGCCATGGTCGCCTAACCCGCGGCTACGAGAATCGTTGTCAAGCAACGCAAATACAGTATCGATCGCAGCCGAATTGGCTTCGGCCTTGTCATTCCGCTCAACGCCGTGCGTGCTGGCGGAACGTAACACGCCTTGCCCTGTTGACGCCGTACTCGAAAGACTCGTCACGCGTGGGCGCCTGGTTGAATTTCTTCGTTGTGTTGTGTTGACGGAATCCAGAGTTGGCGTGAGTGAGCGGTTACTATTCCATAAGTTATAATCCGCCACGTCCACCACCGAATCGGCGTTGAAGTTGCCGTCAGACCACAGAGCCGAGGCGGAGAATTTGTGGACATTCCAAATCGCGAAATCGGCATCATCGACCGAGAAGTCGAGATTGACATCACCCATCGATGTGTGTTTGATCTGCACAACCCAGTATTCCAAGTCGTCGCGATTTACCAGTCCGTCGCCGGTTAAGTCGTACAACGGCAAAGCTGTGTTCGCTGCAATGGCGCTCGACAACTCGTCGATGTCTGCAAGATCGAGTACGCCATCGCCGTTAAAGTCACCCGCCACAGAATTGTTGACGACGACAACGTCCACTTCGAGCGTTGTAACCTCACTCGTGTCGATGGTGTCACTCTGCGAAACCTCAATTGTAAATTGTGCCAAACCGTCCGCAACTAAGTCGGATTCAAAAACAACAGTATCACTTGATGGTGTGGCTTCACTCGATTGAAGGTCGATCGTGACGTGCGTGACATTGCTGAATATCAATGATTCGACGGCCACGCCATCACTAGTGCCATGAATCCGATTCTGACCGGGAGCAATCGAATCCACGATAAGATTGTCGTTCGCGCCGGGCGTCACGAAATCAAACGAGGCGAATTCCGACACAAAAACGGGCTCCAGTCCGGTAAACACGATCTTGCTGGAATCTATGGTGACCGTGCCATTTCCGAATGTCGTGGGATCCGGCACATAGAGCCCCGACAGCGCACCGGCGCCGTGAAGGATCATCACGTCCGACAGTATTTGCTTTTCGCCATGAAAAAACAATCCTTGTGGGACTGGATTTACGGGGCCATAGGTCACCGTCAGAATATCGTCATCGCTTGAGCCTTGAATGATGATCGGTGGGATGAAACCAACCGGAACGTTGTACGCAATAAGGTTATTGACAAAAACCGACATGGTCACCCCATTGGTAACCACGCTAAACGCATCGGCGACGCCGTCGTTCGCGTTGTCCCCCGCATCGATCGTGACAGGCCCCGATCCGTACGTAAACACATTTTCAAAGTCCGTATGTGTAATCGAAGCGAATCCGTTAACGACGATCGGGCTGTCAGTCGATGGGACTGCGTGGCCGCGAGTGTCCACGTACAAGGTGTCGCCGGGTAGCGACGTTGGGTCTCCGCCGTCAAGCGTTCGTCCGAATAATGCCAACGCGACCGTTATGGCGTCGCGATGATCCGAGCCGATCAAATTCTCGATACTGCCGTTCAACAGGACGACCTGCCCCCCGCTGTCCACGGTCTGTTCGCTGCCGACTTCGTCCAAGTTGAGTGTGATCCCCAGCGCGCTTGCAGAGAAATCGAGCGTATCCGGCTCAATATCATTGCTCGGATCAATGATCTCGTTGATTTCGGCCGCCGGACGAAACTGATACGTGTCGCCATCTTCTCCACCTGCAAGGGTATTCGATCCTTCGTCGGCAACAAGCGTATCGGATCCGATTCCACCACGAAGCGTGTCGTCACCCAATCCACCTTCTAGTACATCGCTGCCAAATCCCCCTTCGAAATAGTTGTTCGCATCATTCCCCACAATCGTATCGTTGCCGGCGCCCCCAACCACTTCTTCGAAATTGGCGGCTTGTGGGATTTCTCCGGTGAGCACAATGTGCAGACTACCTTCGTCACCATGCCGGGCAATTTGCCCGGCGGCCCACGGCGTTGTCCCCGATAGTATGACCGTTACCGGTTCTGAGGTACCAAGCGAGACGAGTTCGGTCATTCCGTCATGATTGATGTCTTCGCCGTTAAAGTCGAGTCGGTCGTAAATGCCTTCGTCGGTGGGGTCGTCAGTATTGTCGTCCGGCAATTCAACAACTATGTCCCTCTCACTGGACGTGGCGGGACCGAAATAGTACGTGTCACTACGCAATTGACCGATGAGCATGTCGTCGCCCGCCAAACCGAAGAGATCGTCGTCGTCACCAATGCTCAGGATACAGGCATTGCTAACCAGATTGTCGCCATACATCGTATCAGCTGCGTCAAACCCCATCAGGATATCGCTGCCATCTGCAAGGACGACGTGCGTAAAATTACCGAATTCAAGGTACGGGGCACCTCCAGGAGCTACTAGGTAACCGTCGCCAATTGGCTGGCTTTGCGTGTATCCCTCTGGAACAACTTCCCTTACCCAGAACGGTCCGGGCATCACATTCGCGTTGATGATGAACGTCCCATTTGCGCCTGTAACGGCAAACGGATCCAGGGCCGGATCAAACTCGCCATTTTCATTCCTGTCAATGTAAATCGTTACTCCCGGTAGTGGTTCGTCATCAGCGTCGAACTCGCCGTTACAGTTCTGATCGAGGTATTTCAATCCCTCAACCGTGACCATTTGGCTGTCGCCATCGGCGGTCGGCTCGATCAATTCTGGAACCGTCGGTTCACCACTGCTTGCTAGATTCAGCGAAACGGCCACGGCCGATTGACGAACCGATCGTACTTGCACATTGCCGAAGTTCAGGTTCAGTATCATGTCCTCGGCAGACACGCTAACGACGTGCACACCGGGCGACGCCGGGAATACTTGCTCCCAACCAGATTGTTGGACTTCAGCGACGACGTACGTTCCCTCGCTCAATCTATTAAACGCGTATTCGCCACGCGAGTCGGTAATCGTTGATGCTTCGCCTCGATCGAAGATGCCATTGTTGTTTTGATCGAGAAAAATGGTCCAGCCGGAAAGACGCGGTTCCAATAGGCTGAGTTGACCATCTCGGTTTAAGTCGTTCCAGTTCGTGCCGCGAAGCTCGCCGCCAGCAACCTGTCGGTTGCCAAAGTTGAGGTCTCTCGCAACTTCGCCTGCTGATAGCGTGACGATATGGTTCCCTGGTGCAGCCGGGAAGACTTGCTGCCATCCCGTTTGTTGGACTTCCGCGACGACGTATAGTCCGGCTGTCAGGCCGGCGAATGAATAATCGCCGTTGGCGTCGGTGATCGTGGAGATTTCTCCTTGATCAAGCGTGCCATTGTTATTCTGGTCAAGGTAAATTGTCCAACCACGAAGGCGCGGTTCTAGCTCGCCGATTCGTCCATCGCCGTCCAAGTCGTTCCATTTCGTACCGTGAAGCTCGGCATCGGCAATCTGTTGATTGCCAAAGTCAAGGCCCCTTCGAATCTCACTGGTTGACAGCGTGATGTTGTGGGTGCCAGGTGCAGCCGGGAAGACTTGCTGCCATCCCGTTTGTTGGACTTCCGCGACGACGTATGATCCGGCACTCAATCCAGTGAAAGAATAATCGCCGCTGGCGTCGGTGATGACGGACCGTTCACCCTGATCGAGTGCGCCATTATTGTTCTGGTCAAGGAAGATGGTCCATCCACGTAGGCGCGGTTCCAATTCGCCAATTCGTCCGTCCCCGTCCAATTCGTTCCACTTGGTGCCGTGGATCTCCCCGTCCATAATACGACGATTACCAAAGTCAATTCGTTCTACGATTTCGCCGTCTCCCACGTCCACGACGTGCACCGATGGATTGCTGGGATAAGTTTGTTGCCATCCCGGCTGCATGACTTCGGCGACGACATATTGGTTGGGGCTTAGGTCCATAAACCAGTACGAGCCGCTCGGGTCTGTCGTTGTGCTCACCTCTCCAAGATCGAGCATCCCGTTGTCATTTCGATCTATAAAAATCGTCCAATTTGCCAGTCCGGGCTCATTGGCCGTGCGTAGTCCGTCGCCATTGAGATCGTCCCATTTCATCCCGTGAATGGACGTTTCGAGGCGATTTCCAAAGTTGCGATCATCGGCAAATTCGTTCTCCGCGAGACGAACAACATGTCGAAACTGATTCTGTGGGCCGGGGAAAGTTTGCACCGCTTGTGCGCCGATTGGCAAGAGCTCCATGACGACATACGTACCCGGAAACAGGTCGAAAAACGTATAGTGACCGCTCTCGTCCGTCACGGCCGTTGGTTCGCCCAGACTGAATTGCCCGTCGTAGTCCAAGTCCAGGAACATGGTCCAACCTTCGAGTGCCGGTTCGGCCGCGGAGACGACACCGTCACCATTGATGTCCGATCGCTTGTAACCACCGATGCTCGCGGCGCGAACATTGGAGAAGTCCAGACCTGTGATCGCGGCGCCCTCTGCAACGTCCACCGTATATTCAAAAACGCCGTCGAAGTTAGGCGACGTCTGCAGCCATCGCTCGCTTCCAGCAGGAAGTACTTCGCGAATGGTATAAACGCCAGGCAACAAATTGTCAAATTGGTAGACGCCACGTTCGGTCGATGGGTCAATCGCCTCATCCGGTTCATCGACGTGAGGTTCGCCCTCGGAAGGCTCGCCGTCGTCATTTTGATCATCTTCATCGGCGTTCCAATCTCTATCATTGTCGATACCGTCAGACCCGCTGTTGTCAAGATCGATATCCGAGCTTGCAATGGTATCGATGACAGTCCCCTGCGCGTCCAGGAGCTGAATTGTAAATCCATTCAATCCTATGTCACCGCGCGGACCGCCCGCGCCGGTGTCCGGATCAAACGGAATGGCGTCGACTTGCCGTCGCAGGCCGTCCGCATTCAGATCTTCCCACTTGATTCCTTCCACGGACGCAGATCGGGTCACTCCAAAGTTCAGGGTGGCAGTGTTGCCTGCGTTCAAAGGATCAAGTTCGTAAAACGTCTCGTCGCTGGGGCTGCCGGGTAACGTCTTCAGCCATCCGTCTTGAATCACGAAGAGGACCGGGTACGTATCAGGCGATAGTCCGGCAAAAGCGTACGTTCCTTCTTCGTTTTCATCGAGCGTTCGCGGATCATCAAAGGCGGTTACGGCGAATGGATCCGCATGTGCGTCCGGATCAAGGGGATCAAAAGCGTCGAACTGGCCATTGTCGTTGGTGTCCAGATAGACGGTCCAGTTTCCCAGGCCGCGTTCGTCGGTGTCGAAGTTGCCGTCGCCGTTGGTGTCGTAGAACAACTGACCCTTGATGCCGGCCGATTCACGGTTTCTGAAGTAAATCTTTTCGTCAATTCCGTCGACCGGATTTGTGTCGACACCAGCGGATTCGCCTGACGTAACGGTGATCAACAACGTTGCCGGTATTCCTGTCGTTTCGGGTGCAGGATCGACCTGAATCCATCCTTCTGGGATTACTTCGGCGAGGACGTACGTCCCCGGTGCGAGTTCGCCAAATGTGACTTCGCCAACAAAGTTGGTAGTGCCGGACGGTTCCAGAGGATTGCCATCAGTGTCAACGTCAAGCGTGCCGTTTTCATTCAGATCAATGTAGATGGTCCAGTCAGACAAAAACTTTGTGTTGCCGACGTCGAACGTCGTAATCGTAATAGAAGCTGGCTCGAAGAGTCCGAAGTCAAAACCGTCGACGACATCGCCGGACTCGACAGTGAATTGGTGTTTGCTGCCCTCAGATGCAGCTGGAAAACTTTGTTGCCAGCCGGCCGGAAACGGAACGACCACCAGACTCACAAGTCCCGGCGGGACTCCGTCAATTTCGTAATCACCGTTGGCACTGCTTATGGTAGAGGGCTCGTTTACCTGAAGTATGCCGTCTCCGTTTTCATCCACAAACACGGCGCGAACTAATCCCGACTCACCGTCATTGATCCCATTACCATTTGCGTCTTCAAATACGTTACCTCGGATCGTAATTGGATCAAAACGGCCAAAGTGCTGATTGTGAATGGTTACTCCGTATGTCAGCGCTGCGACAAAATGCTGTTGCGGTTGGGATGGGAACGAAATTCCCAAGCCTAGCGCATCTGCCGAAACAAAGTAAATGCCAGGTGACAGATCCGTGAATACATACTCTCCGTTTTTGTCGGTAACCGTCATCGATTCATCGCCGAGGGGCGGCAGAGGATTCGTATCCAAGTAGACGGTGTGTCCGGCACGCAATGGTTCCCCTGGATCTTGCACGCCGTTACCGTTCGAATCGTCCCATACGATTCCGCGGATTTCATTCAGTCGAGCATTGCCAAAATCGATTCCCGAAGCGATTTGGCCCAGATCGAGTGCTACCGTATAAGCAGTGACGACTCGCTCCGCAACTTCGACGGCGCCGACCCGCGACACGATTCCCGATGCAAGTGCAATGTCGACAGGCGGGTCGCTCAGGGAAAGGCCCGGAAATGTCTCGCGGTAGCCCGCTTGGGGGACCTCGTGCACAGTATACGAGCCAGCGACCATGCCAAGGACATTCCCCCCGACGCTCGCGTCTGTAAACGAGTAATGACCTGATTCCGTGATCGGATCGATCGTGCCATCCCCATTCAAGTCGACGCTGGTGGTTACCGTACTGGCAATCAATTCACCTTCGGCGTCACGCAATTCGATCGTCCAGCCATCCAAACCTACGTCTTCAGTAATGTCGCGCAGGCCATCACCGTTTTGATCCAAAAACTTTTGCCCGTGGATTTCGACCGGCGGCGGTGGTACGAACGCGGCGACGGCCGTTTCGCAACTGGTTACCTGATAGCCGCCCGTGAAAGGGCCACCAAAAGGAATACCAGGGTTGGTGAGGATATATTCAACGTTGTGGTCCGACGTTCCTCCTAGCGTGTAGTTACTGCCGAGAGTGCCACACAGCAGGTCATTGTCGGGACCACCTTCGAGCCGGTCCTCTTCGGCGGACTGCACGTTTTGAACTAAATAGCCAGATAGGTAGTCATTGCCGAAGTCACCGAACAGGTAATCCGTGCCTTGTTGGCCGGCAAGTATGTCGTTACCCGAACCACCGTGTATGACGTCGTCGTTGTCGTCGGCACCGACACCTGTACGCACGACAAATCTTCGTTCAAGTGCATCAAAGAACTGGAGCGACTCGGCAATCGTCGTGTCATAATCCCGCGATTCGTCGATCAAGTCGGGATCGCCACTCACGACAAACATGTCCATGAAGAACTGTTGGACCAACATGTTCAACGGGATTAGCGCGATATCCGCATCAACATCAATGCCGAATTCCTGGTCGATCGGATGTCCACCGACGACTAAATCGTGGCCGCTATCACCATCAAGATAATCGCCAAAGTTGCCAGCGACAAACGAACCGGTATCCCCAAGCTGATCAAAAAACGTGTTTCCATCGTCCGGCAATATAAAGCTTCCGGCAAACCCCGAGTCACCACCTCCGCTAATAAAGTCGTCCCCAGAGCCACCGCGCAAGTAATCGTTTCCGGTTCCTCCCAAAATGATGTCACGATGTGGACCACCGTCGATCGAGTCCGCACCTGACTCGCCAAAGATACGGTCCTCACCTGCGTTCCCCTCGATGATGTCGTTGCCGTCTCCTCCAAAAATGCGGTCGTCACCTGGACCACCGTGGATTTCGTCAGCGTCTTTCTGACCGAAAATCGCGTCGACACCGTCTTCGCCGAAGATCGTATCGGCATCCTCGCCGATGATCGTGCCACCGTCGGTACCGCCGTAGATGCGGTCGTCGCCCGTACCGCCTCGAATCGTGTCGTTTCCTTCGTTTCCTTGAATCAGATCGTCACCGTCGTCGCCGAAGATCGTGTCGTTCTCGGTGTCACCAAAAAGTTGATCATTCTCCGAACCACCAAAGATCGTATCCATTCCTTCTTCGCCGTGGATAACATCTTGGTCGGAGCCACCATGGATCTCATCGTCGCCGGCACGTCCGTTGATGATATCGACGCCACCATTGCCGACCAGCAAGTTGGGCTTCGAGTTACCGGTTATCAGATCTCCGTCCTCGCCGCCGAAGGCGTTTTCCAAATCGTTTCCGACCGCAACCAAGATCCGCCCGTGATCCGTCACTGCCACGTCGCCATCAACGGTCAGGTCGATCACCACGCTGATGCTGGAAGGTAGATCGCTAAAATCAATACCATCAACGCCACTGCTTTCGCTGACGGTATCTTCTTCGCCGGTATGGCCACGGCCAAATACGTAGAGATCGTCCCCCGGTCCACCGCGAAAAAGATTGTCAATTTCATTGTCAATGATCGTGTCGTTCCCGCTGCCTCCAATGACATTTTCGAAGAGTTCGGGTTGCTGAATACGAATGGCTCGTAAGGCACCGTCGTCGTTTGAATGTCGGGCGCGGCCATTGGTCAAGTTGACCAACACGTCGTCATTGACCCCGGAGAAATCGAGTATCTCAATGTCGTCCGTCCCCTCGTCCATAACGGTGTCGACCTCGCTTCTTCCCGATGCAATGTCGTCGAATCTGAATGTGTCTGGATCGGGGCCACCGGTCAAAGTGTCGCTGCCGTCGCCGCCGTTGAGAATGTCCGGGCCATCACCGCCGATGATGATGTCGTTACCAGGGCCCCCCTCGAGCGTGTCGCCGTCGTCGCCACCGTCGAGCAGATCGTCGCCGTCTTCCCCTTTGAGTGTGTCGACGCCGACGCCACCTTGGATAACATCATTGCCGGGCCCGCCTACGAGAAGAATGTCGTCACCTTCGCCGCCATCCAATCGATCATCACCGGCGCCGCCACTGAGCTCGAAGTCGCCATCGGCACCGCCGTCCAACTCGTCGTCGCCCTCTCCACCACGAAGCGTATCCTGGCCGTCACCGCCGTCGAGGTCGTCGTCACCGGAATCGCCGAGCAGTGTATCGTCGCCACCGAGACCCTCGATGGAGTCGTCTCCAGCGCCACCTTCGATTGTGTCGGACTGACTACCTCCGACGAGCCAGTCGTTGCCGTCGTCGCCGTAGATGGTGTTTACAGCCATGCCACTGCCGGTCAGGCGATCATTGCCTGGGCCGCCGTGAAGCTCCGCGGGAACGGCCACGTCATCGCCGATGGTGATTTGATCGTTTCCTTCCCCCGCGTCACCGTAGATCTGTGTGAAGGCGTATGTTTGCACCATGCCAAAACCTTCGACCAAGTATTCTCCTGTGTCACTATCAAGGGTAATACTGATCTTTTCATTGCCGTCATTCGCACCGATCTGGCGCAAGTGGGCGTTGGGGCCGATGTGCAAAATCAATGTGCCGGCGTTATCGACGTGCGCCAGTTGTGGTTCGGGCAATGGGGGACAAGCGAGTTCAAAATCGAGCAATCGCTCATCGATCAACCGTTTTTCCTTCGAAAACGGTCCGATCTTTACGAACAATTCGACGAATGCATCCAAGGTTCCGGACAATTCAAAAATGCAGTGCGGACCCTGTTTGGCTCGTTCTGCCAATTCACTAATGATGCGAAATCTGCTATCATCGTTGGTGTCGTGCCAGCTCGCTCCTAATGACGCGTCCACGCCACCTCGCAACCCACCCCGGGCCCCTGGCACGCCCACTTCTGCCGCAAGGGTGACAATCAAGTCGAGTCCAGCGATTCGCCCGTTATCATCGAGGTAGAATCCATCGAAGAAGGGCACGTCGCGGTTGAATAGGCCGTACGTGTCGAAGCCGAAGTTGAGCGCTTTAATGAAAGCGTTATATTGCACTCCTAGCGTCCCAGACAGCACCGGTGAAATAATCGGGAAGCTCACAGATTTCTCGCCGCCTGTCGCGGCCGATGGACCTTCGAATTTGATCAGATCAATCGGTTGTCCAAAGATGACCCTAAAGATCGAAGTTGGATCTTCGAAGAGTGGAAATCGGATCTTCACTTCGTCGGAATCTGCAGCAACGTCGGATGCACCCTGATCGAATTGCGATCCAGCCGATGACGAATCGGACATGAAATGTCCGAATGCCTCAAAGTCGACGCTGTCGCTAGTTTCGTCGACATTTTCGAGTGCGGTTGCCAATGCCTGCAACTGGCCGAAGTCGATGGTGAATTCCCCGAAGTCGATCGTGCCCGTTTGTACGCCACTTACTAAGTCGTCGAGTCCACGCAAGATCGTGAAGGCCTTGAGGATGTCTTCAAGCTGCTCACCGCCAAATCCTGAATACTCGATGAGATCTTGCACGGTGAATTCACCGCGACCGGCAAACTTCGACACTTCATTGAATACAGGGACGGTTCGTTCAGGAAACTCAATGATCGGTCGAATCGGATCGAGCAACGGCTCGAATTTCGCCGCAATTGGTCCTAATGTTCGAGTGAGAAAATCACCCAGCTGCAGGCCAGCGTTGATGGTCAGTGTTGGCACTCCGATAGGATTTCCGTCGTCACCGATGCCCCAGCCGACGATTTGGATACCCGCGAACAGACTTGGTATGTTGTCGCCACTGATACCAGCTGCCAGCGTCAAGTCAAGGTCGACGTTGGCGTTGATGTTGAGCTCTGGCGTAATGGAAGCGCTCGTGAAATCGGCCAAAGACAACGTTGCATCGGGTGACACGATATTCAATCCAACTCTACCAGTGAAACCGGTATACGGCCCGCCGGGACTCTCGCTTGCTGTCAGCTTCAGCAGAAACAGTTCGATCCCAAGCTGAGTACCTTCCACAAGTTCGGCCGACAAATCGAGCGCAATCTCCGGATTATCGGGATCGACACGAACGTAGAATCCTTCGGATTTACTGACGCCGAATCCAATATTAATGTCGTAGCCCATCGCAAGACGGATGCCGCCGGATGTGTCGACTTTGAACACCAGGCCGTCGACGTCCAGGTCGAAATCCGTCTCGACAGAAAACGCCTGCGGGCTGTCGACGTCGACGCCCAATGCCAGGTCGATTTCTACACAGCGGCCCTGGGAGTCTCCCGTGAATACTTCCGCTCGATTTGCCGTGCTGCTCGAAAAGTTGCCGATATCGCTGGGACTTGAAACGCCTTGAAGAATATTCAGTTTCAGACCTGTGCCGTTGCTGCTGCCGGGACCAAGGTTTTCGAACAAATAGTTTTGCAGGTCCGCCGTGCTTTTTAGGGATGTAAGTGGTCCGGCGAATGAGCGCAAGTCACCGATAAAACTGTTGAACGCGTCGAGCTTCTCTGGACGGACTAGTGGCAGCGCCGACAGAACGCGGCTGTTGATGGCGGCTTCTAAACCACTGAGAAACGCATCAATACCACTGGCGATCAGTGATAGATTGCAGGTGTCATCGCCGAGGCTGTTTAAGATGTCATCGAGCGCCGGGTATTCGAGATGTGCCGTGCTTGGGTGGGCTGGATCGAGAAATGCCCGTATCGGGGCTGCCAATGAGCCGATGGGAGCCGGCAACGTAACATTCATATTCGCGCCAAACATGACTGGGTCCAGACTCGACGTCAGTCGATCGCCAACGTCACTTGGTGGTATGTATTCGGTTGAATCACCCGCGGCAAGCGACGTCAACTCAAATCCCAATTCGGCGCAGTCCGACAACGGGAAACTTACGCGAACGATGGCGCCATTTGCTGGCTCAGTCAATGGATTCGTGAAATTCAAAGTGTTGCCGTTGGTAATCGTATAGTCGGTCGATGGGATTGTTGTTAAAACTCCTCCCTCGTCGGCGACGACAAATGCCAAACTCAAGTCCGCGGCACTAATCGACGGGGAAATCGTAAATGATCCGTCGGGGTTTGCGCTGGCCGTGCGACTCTCCTGGGCCGCAAATACGACGTCGACGTCCGTCAACGTAACGGCGTCGATGCCGCCAAGCGTGACGCTGATGTCGTCCAGGCCGTCGGCAACGCCGAGAGTGAAGGTAAGCGATGTTCCCGTTTCCCCCGTGGCAATTCTCAATCGCTCTGTTGGTGATAAGCCGCTCGATAAATCGATCGCGAAGTTCAGGTTGAACTGCAAATTGTATTCCAACGCGAGCGACCAATCGTTCGTATCGTCAACGCCCAGAATCGGAATCGTTGCCAGGCCATCGCTTAGGCGGTCGAGCCCGAACGGGATCGACTCGTCCGACCTGCCGATCGGAACGGAAAGGTTCAATCCGGGCGCCACGCTGCCGCCAACCGTGAGATCGGGTACAAAGGTCACGACAACGTCATCCGCGAGTAGATTGGCCGCGGCCAGGGCACTTTCGATCGCTTCGGCAATCGAGTCAAACGACGGCAGTACGGAACGGATCGACGCGACAACATTCGAAAGCTGTCCGATGTTTACGTCTTCCGGTAATTGCGCGATGAAATCTTCAAACACCCCGACGATCGACAGCATTTTCGTGGGTAGGCTCGGCAGGTCTCCCCCCAGTGCTTGGGTTAAATGCTCGCGAATCTGATAGAGTTGTAGCTGTTCCAATGGACTCAAGTGCGGGACGATCGCCGGTATCGCTCCCAACGGCGCCGTTGGGCGATCGAGTTGCGGCAAGAGGCCTTTTAATTTGGACAAGAGATCAGCCGGGTCAAGCTGCAGATCATCGGCGACACCCGATAGGAGGTCGGGCAATTCGGTCAGGTCCATCAGCGACTTGTTGATGATTGGCAGTTTCTGATTTAAAAATGGAAACGTGTCGCCCTTAAGTAGGTCGGCCAATTGTCCGATTGCGTCGGCCGGTGATGCGAAGTCGAGGTTTTCAAATCCTGAGAAGAGATTGTCGAAGTCAACCGATGGTAATACATGGACGACCGTATTTCCTTCGTCGTCCATCTCGATTCCCAATTGCAATTCCGGACCGTCCACCTCATCCGTGTTGGGATGATTTTCGTTAATGTTTTCAGCGAGGTGCCCCGACATGTCCAACAGCGGCAAACGAACACCGCTGCCCGATACTTGATGTGGAGACGAATGGACGACGTTGTCAAACGTGTTTCCGATCAGTTCGCTGAAATAGACCCGTTGATCATCGGAGTTGCCGACACCGGGATCGGCGAGGGAGAGTCCAGACGAAACCTGCAGATCGATTCGCCCGTTCTTAATCATCGCATCGATGCCGTGAATAGCGACTTCCATTTCAAGGTCGGAGACATCAATTCCACCATCGACCTGAAGGCTGTCATTCTCGAGAAAGAACACCCGATCGAGTATGCTCTCGCCAATCCGCGGCCCCAAGGTTGTAAACGTGGCGTCGTCGAATTCGTTGCCGTCGTCGCCGTCACGAGCACGGCCGACGACTCCGAGATCGACACCGGTCGGCGACCCGTTCCAGGAACGAATGGCGAGTGTGCTGTTCTCGTTGGGAGAGGAGCCGGAATTGTCGGTCCACTGGATGCCGCCGGCCACGAGCACGTCATCCACGGTAAAGTTGGCATCCACAATTTGGCCGGATAGAAGCGAACCATTGCCGACAGAGCTTTCGATCAACTGGATTGCCGACTGCAGCGTTGAATTGTCGTCAAGCGACGAAAGGTCCACGAGATAGCGAGGTCCGCTGATGTCGAGCACCGGTCCGTGCTTCTGTACATAGAAGACACGGTTCTGATTGATGATCCGCCAAGCCGTATCCGTGTCCAACGTTGCTAACGTGGACGGACCAGAAAGACCCAGCGCGGGCGACGACTGAATGGCGGCTGGAATCGTACCACCGTTTAATTCGGTGATGGCGTTGGTGTACGTTGCGAGGTCCAATGGGGGCGCCACATTGCTGCTGCTATGCAGTTCCACTTCGAGATCGAATCCTCCGGACGGCGTGTGACGAACACCGAGTTGTCCATTGAGTTCGGACAGCGTTAGGCCCTCGAGCTGCGAGGAGGTAAGCACCGGTTGTTCGCGCGGCGACAGCTCGAATCCGACGGACAGGTCGATCGACGCGACTGCTTCAAAGGTGGTAGCCAAGGGGCCCGCTGTTTGAAGCTCCCCGGGATCGAGCCCGAGGTCAAATTCGCCAAGCGCAGCGGTGAATGGACGTTGGATATCGATGTCGAAAAAGACGACGTGATTGGCCGGGTCAGCACGCAGCGAAATCTCCTGCTCGGTCAATCCAGTTGCGTGGCGAAGCACCTGCAATGCGCCCTGGAAGGTTTCAAATCCAAGATCATCGCTGCCAGCGAACGCCGTCGAGAATCCCGACAATATCTCGGAGAAGCTCACTAGGTCCGAAACATTTTGCGTCAAGAATGGCACACCATCAGGGAGGTCGAGCCCAACTTCCAGCGAACCCAGCAGCGTCCCCAGTTGGCTCATCACGCTGGCAATGTCGAGTGGCTGAACGTAGTCAAAAAAGGACACAAGGGGACCTGGTCCGTCAAAAACACTGTCCAATCCGACGAACGTGAGCGTCGGCTCGGTGGTAAAGACGTCACTTGAACTGCTAATTACCACGGGACGTTGACCCGGCGGCAACCAATCCAAGTCCATGACGTCAAGCTCGTAGACCGAATGAAAGGAGTTTGCGAGAATCGACGTCTCGATATGGTTCGCCAAAAATGGATCTTGCCATTCGGACAACGGTACAGACTGGCCGGGCGGGATGTGATCGAGTGAGAGTCTCAAGCCGAGATCTAAAACCTGGGGATCGTCGTTGATCATCACCCCCAGCGTCCCGATCCGGGCCGCCTCGTTCGCGAGATCATGTTCGGTAGCAAAGAAGGTGAAATAGTCATATTTCACAGAGGTGTCGGAGTTCGACACATCAATGTCAAAGTGCACAGGGATTCGCACGTCAACCACGAAGTTCGCAAGCGGAGCGTGATCACGCAAAGGTCGGATACTAGCTGCAACGGGCAATGGCGCCGCGTTAATCTGCCATCCTTTGAAAACAACGTTGAAGGAGAGTAGTTCGTGGCCAGCTGCGAGAAACTCTCGCGCCACAACCACGTCGGGATCGACATAGAAGCGAGCGTTGCCCGTGCCCACCTGCGGCATGCCTTGCATCGGCGTGTCTAGGAGTTGTTGTAATCCATTGATCGTGGGAGACGTTGTGCTATTGAAGTAGTGTTCGGCCCGTTTTACGAGCGCAGTCTGAATCATCGTCTCCAGATCGATGTTGTTGGCGATGGTGGTATCGTGCACGGAAAGAGAATGGGTGAAATTCGCGATACTGAGCACGGCAGGTGCCAGGTCGTCTCGCACGACGCGGAGCCCGTCCAGCAGTCGCTGTTGGACATCCGCGTCGATCGTGATCGCCCCTGGCACGTTTGGCGTTGGCGCGGTCAGGATGTTGATCCGAAGCTCTGTCGTGCGTGGGACAAGATCGATACCGACATAGTCCAACCGCCGTACAAAGGCCTGATTGGTCACGCCGGACGCTGGCTCGAAATCAAACTCGCCATCGGCAATTGGATCGAGGATGGTACCGATGGAATCAGAGGGCTGATCTAGTTCGAAGAAGAAACTAACGTTCGAGATAAAATCGTGTAGGTTTATATGTGTCGTCGCGCCCGCGTTGACTTCAAGGAATGCTGCTTGTGGAAAACCTACGTTGACAATCTCCACGTCTGCATCGCTCGCGTGATCTGCATTCGGCATAATCTCAATCGTCAGCGGTTGTATGCGACCACGCAGCTCCGCCGGGATTGGAACGTTCCATTCGACGACGTCCGCCGTTGCCGACGACAGGGAAATGGGCAATCCAATTTCGCGATTGCCGACACGCACTCGTAACGTATCATTCTCTGGCGTGTTGGTCACATGATTGCTTGGTTCGTTCACTCGATAGCGTACGATAACGTGGTCGGCGTATGGCGGAATGTAAGTCGGCTTGTGCGAGAATCGCGGCGAGTTGGCACTGAGCCGGACCGTGTTGCGGGAAGTTAAATCCAGCGGTGCCACTGCGCTCAATGCCACGAGCTGCGTGCCCCATTTGTCATTTGAGTTGCCCGGCACGTTGGGCACGGGCGCATACATATTGAAGGCCCAAAACGTAGCGTCATCGACTGGATCGACTGCGATACCGGCATAGTCCCCCCATCGCTTCAAGTTGCTGCTGGTGGGTGTGATGGGGTCCTCGAAAAACCTGGCACCACCACGCACTGCTGTACCCGGTCGCATGGTGTTGAGCGGATCATTGGCCGATCGCGTTGCCACCATCATCGTAGGTGCTTGTCCGCTCGCGGAACTCTGCGTATAGGTCAACGCCACGTTTCCCGCCGCGTCGACGGCAATTGATGGCACGAATGTGGCAATTCCGTCACCCGGTCGAATGTCGCCTTTTTGCTCGACGTGGTAGTTGCTGGTACCGGTATCATATTTAATCTCGTACCAACGAACGGTTGGGAGATCATCGGCAGTGCCTGCCGAGCTTCCGGTGTCTCTCACCGTGTGGGCGGTCCAAATGCTATTGTTTCGCCAAACCGCGTTGAGCAACCTGGCCGTTGACGTATCAAGAAACAGATTCGTACCGGGTTGCGCCGCACCGTCTGGGTTGCCGCATAGAGGTTGATATGGTGTTTTGATATTGGACCGTAAGACGAGATTATTCGCGGTTTGACCAAGTTCCCAAACTCGGATTCCAGAGCTTGTGCCAGTGCAAGTCAGACTCGCATTGACGGCGTCAAGGAAGATCATTGGTTGTCCGGAAGGTTGCCCTACGGCTGCGATTGGTTGCAACGTATGCACTGGCACGGGAGGGATAAATGTCGGAATCGTAGCCGGTTGAGTGCCATGTATGAGTGGGTCTTTGGCCAGGCGCGAGACTGTAGAGTTTTGAAGATTGGACGATGTATCAAAATGATTCGCCGTGATGTAAAGGAACTGATCGTCGGTGGCAATCTTTGGATAATCGGGCAATGTCGCACCGCCGATCGGACTCGGTATCGTTAGTGGCGCAAACGTGTACCATTCGCTTGGAGCCGTTGCGTCGTCCAATGACATGGGATTGGCGGTTTTCGATACGGCAAGCAGAATCTGGCCTGCGCCCGAAGCAAGCTGACCCAGCGCAACAACGAAAAATCGACTCGTAAGGCGGTCGTAGATAACCCAGGGATCGACGATTTTCTCAAACCCAGATACACCCCAGAATGAAAAAAAACCAATCGTGTCAATTTCAACGCCGTCCTTGCTCCAAAGTGATAACTGAGAGTTAATCCCGGTGACAACGACGCTTTGGCCGACAGCTATGGTTGGGTCCGCCGGATAGCGATTGTCATCGCGAGAACCCTCATACTTATCGAACACGACCGACGCGTCGGTCCGAGGGCTGAACCAGCCCGGGATTTCGGGTGAACCATCGAGTCGCTCGTCGCTGCCGTTTGCGAACGCTCCGTTTAACAGGTCGTACGGATTCCACCGGGAGACTTGCTTTCCGAACTCGACGTCATTCGCCGTGAGATTTCGTGCCAAAAGTTCCGCCTCGTCGGGAAAACCAAAAAGTTCGGAGTTTTCATCTGCGATCGCGAATCCCGACGAGATGAATCGCTGTTCTTCGCTGGGGCCGGGTCCACTGAAGCGGTGATCTTGCCGACTTAGATCCGGTGCCGGTCGCGAAAAAAACAGCGGATCGGGGCGTGTTGCTGCCTCGCGAATGCGGCTGTAGGCGTAGCCTGTTTCATTCACAGGAATGTTCGACACAATCGGGCTCAAGAGATCGCCGCCCGTGTCGCTAAACGCCTTAACCGTCGGCCGAGACGGTAAGTTGCCGGTTACCGTCGCCAGATAAAAACCTTCCCAGATATAGCGGTGATCGCCGAACACGGTTCGTTCGTCGTAGTTGTCGACGGGAGGCAAATAGTTCCCAGTGGTGCCGCTATCGTCGTCGTCATAATAGATGAAGTAATTGTAGGCGCCAGGTATCGGCCGGCCCTTAGGAACGACTTCGTCCGGCACGTCTGCGCCGTCAATGAATCCTCCATTTGAGCCGCGTGTTTGGTAATAAACATCGGTGAAGGCAACATTGTTCCACACGGCAGCGCCGTATCCGTCCGGTGCCGCAAGCGTATCAAGCTGCTGCCCGGTATCCGTTACTTGTCCCTGATTGAAGTCGTGCGGGTCCAAATATGTCACATGGTCAACTGGCACTCCAAAATAGGCCAGTCGCTCGACGGCCTCGCTTACCACGACAGCTCCTGTTCCCACACCGATAAAATGCAGGTCCACCCATTCACGTCGGATCTGAACGGTTCCCCCACCGGTGAATTCGACGAAGGCATTCTCAACGTCACCGTCGACGTCATCCGTTCGCGAGTCCAACTCACTCAATCTGAATTCGCTGCCATCGGCGTCCGGACTACGAACAAAGTAGGTCGTGCCCCCATCCAATCCGGAAGGTAGGTTGCCGTCGTCGACCACTCGAACTCGCGTGTTCTCCGTAAACACCGGCGAACTCACAGCCAAAGTCGGGCTGAACCGGGTGCCACTACCCGTAGTACCTTCAGTATTCAGAGTGAAGTCGACCGGTGCCACGTCGGTCAAGTTCAAGTCAACGAGCATGGAGAACAACGTGTCGCCGGCCGCTTCTGCCCAGCCGGGGGAAGCGTGGCGCGAGGCTTCCGCCCAATCATAGAGTAACACCAATTCTCCGGACTTAATCGGAGTTGTCGAAGTCGGTGGGATTGCCGGCGCCGGAAGTATTGATTCATTCAGGTCGTATCCGCCTCGCGAGCTGTCGTAGTCCAACAGCCACCCTTCGCGATCGCTCGTGACGGCCCCGGCGCGGATCGCTTCGGCCAGACTTGCCAGTGTGTCGCCTTCATCATCGAACGGCTCGTATCCGTGTACGATGATCGTCGCGCCAGAAAGGATATATCCCTGTTCAAGGTTATCGCGATCCGGCGATCCTAATTCATCAAACGTGATCGGCCATTCATAGGCGAGCATTCTGCGGTCTTCCAGGAACTCCGCGGCCATACCACGGGGTCGAGAGGTAGACGACTTCCACCGAGTTTTTGTTTTCCTGTTCTTCTTCCGCATCGAATGGTTGTCCTGGACCTAACTTCATTGTTCATGAACAGCGCACACGGTTCGTAGCGCGCACGCCGGCGCTCATTCCAAATCGCCGGGAATTGCCTATGACCTCAGACGGTTTTCGTCCCCACATACTGCGCGCAAGAAAAAAATATTCGTTTCGTCAAAATCTGGGTTAGTGGTCCGAGTAACCACGAACCAGACTTCTTGGCGGGTATGTGGCGGATAGGTTAGGGTCGGCGGAGAGTTACGACCCACGTCTCTCAGCCGAGACCCACGTTTATGGGCAAGCGACTGCCTAGCGCAAATGGGTAGAATATGAGCATGCTCATATTAAGTGCGTTCCCCGCCAGGGAAGAGCCGCTCGCACGCGGAGTTAGAAATCCTCCCGAAAAAATGTCCGCAAATCGTACGCGGTTGGCGGCAGGGCACAAGCCCTCCCGTTTTGTAACCGTCCGGTTCTGCTACACCGGACGGCTTGTGCCGTTTCGCCAACTCAGGTCTCTATTTCGGGACGAGTTTTACATTGAAGGCGAACCTCCGCTCATGCAAGCTCGCTCGGCCTCTCGCATTGGATGACGGCAGGCGGATGGTGATGCAGTCGCACGATCGGAACGGCATAGGACGTTAGCAGAAATGCAGCTAGTGCGTCTTTGTCGTGGTCCGTTGCGGGAGCCGCAAGGCGCTGCTCCGCCTGCGAAACGAGTTATTCAAACGCACTGGATGCTGGCTACCGTGCACGTGAAAGAGCGGCCGCCATCTTCATCGTAGCGTTTGGCACGACAACCGATCGGTGTGGGGCCTTTGCCACGCAGACTTTTTGTCCGTTGCCTATTGGCCGATGAATCGAAGATCAGGCAACCGCCCGGGCCGCTTTGTCGGTAAAGGACTCCGGCCGTATGTTTTCGCTCTAGCATCGCTGTACCACTCGCATCGGAGAGACCAAGGTACCTAAAAAGTTGCGGAACCTTTTTTCGCGACGGTGTTTATTCCTGAGGGTGCAGTTGCGGTCGATTCACAAACGGATTGTCACAATTGCGAGCCCTACTCATGCCAGCAACTCATGCGCGTGTCGTGCGCCGGCGCGGATTCACCATCGTCGAACTTTTGGTGACGATTGGTATCATCGGACTTCTTGTGGCGCTGCTGATGCCGGCTATTCATGCGGCTCGCGAAGCGGCTCGACGTGCGCAATGTCAGTCGCAATTGAGGCAAGTTGGAATTGCGATGCAGCATTACGTCGATGTTCACAAGGAGTTTCCACTAGCGGCACAGTTGCCGAGCGTCACGCCCGAGAAACCTAGCATCGTATCGGTGTTGGGACCCTTCATCGAAGAGAATCGCGACGTTTTTGGTTGTCCGGATGACGTCGAGTACTTCGCCGTCGAGGGTGTCAGTTATGAATACCCCGTGACACGCATTGGCGGAAAGACGCGACCCCAACTGGAAGACAATCGCAAACTGTCGGAGGTCTGGGCACTGTTCGACTTCGAAGCTTTTCACGGTAGTGAAGGGCAGGTCGGTGCACGCAACGTGCTGTTTGCCGATGGCCACGTCGAGCCGTTTTAGTGACAGTGTCGGAGCGCGGAGTTCGTAGCTCGACTCTCCGTCGAACACTTTCGGTCGCACTACCGATGTGAAGAACAGTTACATGCGGCGGATACCGGCTGACAACACGTCCGCGACGGAGGCCGTGTTGGCGGGCAGGATGATCGGATGCCGGTGAAGGAAGGCAGGATGATGGTGGGCAGGATGATCGGATGCCGGTGAAGGAAAGCAGTACAATACGGAGGATTATTGATGAACAAGAGGCATTGGACGGTCGGCGTCATCGCTATCGCAGCAGTGGCGCTGATTGGTGGTTTGATTTGGTGGTGGACCTGTCCAGAGATTGACGCGGAAGTCCAAGAGATCTTCACGCTGCAAACGCAAATGTTCTCTGACGAATTCCGGAGCCGACCGGAAGCAGAGCGTCAACAGTTATTGACCGACTTGCGAGCGCGACGCGACCAATTGAGCGAACGCCAGCAGCGACAGTTGCGCGAGCTGGGTGGACAGGAACGCGGCCAGCGGATGCAACAACAGATTCAGGCGTATTTCGATTTGTCGCCGAAGCAGCGCAGGGCCTATTTGGATCAGCAGATTCACGAGATGGAACAACGTCGCCGGCAATTTGCCAGTCGAGCAAACGGGGCCGGACGGGCAGGGTCGCCGCAAGGACGCGGTGGTGGCGGGCGAGGGTGGGGCGGGCCTGGGCAAGGAGGCGGGCGCGGCCCTCGCACCGACGAACAACGTGACGACTTCAAACGCCGTCGGCTCGATAGCACCACGCCGAAACAGCGAGCTCAAATGTCCGAGTACTTCGCTGCATTGCGCGAGCGCCGCGAACAACTGGGATTGGGCCGCTGATTGGTGACTAGCCGGATGACTTGGCCGCCTTCAAGACGATACGGGACGATCTGATATCCTGTATCCATTCGCAACCGCAAGCCATCTCGACAGCTGCTCACTGTCGCGTTACGGGAGCCAATCGCAGCGTGCGCGTCCGTGGACATGCTCGTCTCGTTCGAGTAGACTTAGCTAGGTCGTCTTCTACCTGTGACCGGGACAATAGCGAAGCATTTGGGGAGAATCGTTGGTTCATGTCGTCCCATTTGAGAGCTCACGACGATGCCGGACAACCCGCTTGGGAAATAGCACACCTGTTTCCCAATCAAGGGAATTGGTCGGTCGATGATTATCTCGAGCTAAATAGCAATCGATTGGTGGAACTGTCGGACGGAAGAGTGGAGGTCTTGCCGATGCCCACGGAGTTGCATCAGTTGATTGCCGCCTATCTCTACGATTCGTTGAAAGCTTTCGTGTCCACACATCAGCTCGGTATTGTCCTATTCGCTCCATTGCGCATCCAGCTGTGGGAAGGAAAGTTCCGAGAACCCGATGTCGTTTTTTTATCAACCGCAAACCAAGCGAAACGTGGTGTGAAGTATTGGACCGGAGCCGATTTCGTTATCGAAGTCGTGAGCGACGACGATCCCCATCGCGACCTTGTCACAAAACGAAGCGAATACGCAAGAGCCGGGATTGCCGAGTACTGGATCATCGAACCAAGTTCGAAAACCATCCTAGTGTTGTCCCTGCCGGCCAACGAAATCGAGTACTCGGTCGAACACCGTTATTGTGGCCAAAACAGTGCCCATTCAATCCTGCTACCGGGTTTCCAAGTTCCAGTCGCGGAAGTGTTTGCCCAAAAGTAAACCTTGCTCCAACCGATGGTGCCTCCGCATCTGGTAGAATCTCGGTTTCGTACCGGTATTTGACTTCAAAAGAGCATCCCGCTGCTCCAATGCGCAGGGTATGACGGACTTATGCAATTTGATTTTTCCAAATTTGGTCGTGTGTTGGGCGGCGGCAGTGGCATCGAGCAACTGATGGATGATTTGGGTTACGCATTGGCCGAGGGTGGCGAGCATATGCGGATGCTCGGGGGAGGGAACCCAGCGACAATTCCCGAAGTGGCCGAGATCTGGCGACGTGAAATGCGCCGACTGCTGGATAAAGAACCCCAGCGTTTCGATCGAATGCTGGCCAACTACGATCCGTGCCGCGGCAACCCAAGTTTTCTGCGCGCACTTGCCGATATGTTCAACCGGCACTGTGGCTGGGACATCACGCCGCAAAACATCGCCGTCACCAACGGCGGACAAACCGCGTTCTTTTATTTATTTAACCTGTTGGCCGGTGAATTCGAAAGCGGGCACCGCAAACATGTGCTGCTGCCGGTCTCTCCGGAATACATCGGCTACGCGAATCAATCAGCAACTGGTCCAACGTTCCGCGCAGCAAAACCGCAACTAGACATGCTCGATGACGTGACATTCAAGTATCGCGTCAATTTTGATGAACTCCCTATCAACGACGATACGGGATTAATTTGTGTTTCGCGCCCCACCAATCCTTCGGGAAATGTATTGACCGACGATGAAGTCCGCCGGCTCAGCGATTTAGCCAAACAGCACCGCATTCCCTTAGTGATCGACAATGCCTACGGCGCTCCGTTTCCCAATATCGTGTTCGATCAAGTCACGCCAATTTGGGATGCGCACATCGTACTCACGTTCAGCCTATCCAAACTGGGCTTGCCAGGTACGCGGACGGGGATCGTGGTTGGACCGACGGGCATCACCGCGGCCATTAACTCGATGAATGCCGTCGTCGGTCTGGCCAACGGTAATATCGGCCAAGTGTTGGTCACACCATTGGTGGAGAATGATGAACTACTCGGCATTTGCCAACAGACGATTCGGCCGTTCTATCAACAAAAGTCACGTCAAGCGCTTCAGTGGCTACAGGAACTGTTGCCGCCTGGGACTTGGCGAGTCCATTCCAGCGAAGGGGCGCTGTTTCTTTGGTTGTGGTTCCCGGACCTCCCGATCGCAACCGCCGAGTTGTACCAGCGTCTCAAGCAACGCGGCGTGCTGATTGTGCCCGGCGAATACTTTTTCTTTGGGTTGGAAGAACCGTGGGATCACGCCCATCAATGCATTCGATTGACGTTTTCCATGCCGGAGAAGACAGTCCGCGAAGGGATGGCCATATTAGGCGAGGAACTGCGGCAGCTGATGGGGTCGTGATGTGAGAGCGCTTCGAATCAGCGTTCTAGTCGTCGTTGCAGCCAGTCCGACATTGTGCCTGAAACCAATTCGGGTGCGTCGTGATGTACCCAGTGGCCCGCGTCGGGAACGGTAACGATCGTAAGATCTTTC
>JAGQPD010000138.1 GCA_020426865.1 Planctomycetales bacterium | reverse complement strand
GGTCATACCTACGGCGGCAATCCGTTGGCAGCGGCCGTGGCGTTGGCGAATCTCGAGCTCTTCCGCGACGAAGAGACCTTGGCCGGGTTGCCCGTCAAGATCGAACACATTGCCATGCACCTCGCCCAACTTGCGATGCACCCTCACGTCGGACATGTGCGGCAGTGCGGTATGATTGCTGCCGTGGAACTGTCGCTCGATCCAAGCAACGACGTCGCGTACCCGTGGCAAGAAAAACGTGGTATGCTTGCGTGCCGTGCGGCGATGGAACAAGGTGTTTGGCTGCGTCCGTTAGGCAATGTCATTGTGGTGATGCCGCCGCTGGCAATTTCGCTCGAGCAAATCGACCAGATCTTCCTCGCGCTGCGGTACGGGATCGATCACGCGACCTGATCTCAGCCGGGGGCGTCCGGGGGCGTCCGGGGGCTTCCCGGGGCTTACTGGGCAGCCGAACGCGAACCGTCGGGTGAGCCGCCAATGGGATGCCCGGCTGGCAACGGCCGCGCGGCCGTTTGAAATCCGCGTTCCGCCAAATGGTCTTTCACCTGACGAAATTCCCGATAGCTGTCAGGATAGGTCCAAATGGTTACCGTTGCGTTCTCGGATGACAGTCCGGTGAGAACATCCATGAACCGCGAGCCTGGTCGCAGTGCCTCAGCTACCGGTTCGCCCAGCGACTCCGACGTTGGTACCAGGATAAAATGATCCAGGTCCAGCGAATTGGAAATCGCAGTTCCTTGGCTCGTTTTGACCGCTCGCTCGCGACGTGCCAATTCATACTTCATCAAGAAACCTTCGATCGGTCCGATCGAGTCGGCGTAGTGATCCGCATTCTGCAGCCGTCGCGCCTTCTCGGCGAACTCGTTCCGCAAGCGTTCCACAAGGTCCTCCATGGGAATAAAGGCGATGCGTCCGTGAAGCAATTGGAAATGAGTTTCGTTGTCGGTAACGGAATGAGCGATGGGCGTCGCGTCGTGAACGAGGACGGTCGGTGGCGGCGCTTGGCGCCTTAACCGAGCGATGGCATCCTCCAATTGTCGAAGTTCGCCAGTGACGGCCTGCTGTTGCTGCTCCCATTGTTGCCGCTCTTGCTGGAAGTCGCGGCGCGGCGCTGCGAGCTCATTTTGGTGACGGGTTGACGCAGCCAGCGACTGGCGAGTTTCGTCGATGTATTGTTGCGTGGCGTGGATGTGTTGTGTGAGCTGCTGCTGGTGCGCATCCAACGTTGCGACATCTTGCAGCAATGTCGCGACGTGGGCACGCGGAGTATCGACATCGGGAAGCAGTGCATGGAGCTGTTCGGCGGTCAGGGCGCTGGGGCCTGGGGCTTTGGTGGGAGGAGCTGACGCTGCCGGATCGGGGGCTGATTTCCAGGCATCTTGCGTGCGGACACCCAGGACCATGATGAGGATCACCAGGATCCCCACCAGGTTGGCCACGATATCCAAGAAGGAGTCATAGCCTGAGTTGAGGGTGTCGTCGTCACGTCGAATTGCCGGCACGGGATGAGGGTCCTATTTCGGTTCGTGGATTGGCTGGATGAGACTTGGTTGATGTTCGTTCTTTTACACGGGTATGGTCGGTGTCCAACGGCGGTTCAGCGTCGCATGACTTCGATGCCGCTGCCGTCCAGCAGCCGCTGTATTTCTGCCAACCGCTCGGCGCCACCCGGCGCGACGGTCGTTTGCAGAATTGGTTTCCAGTACATGTCCGGCCCGGCGGCCCCCCAGGCTCGAATTTGCTGGCCGATTGCAGACACTAATGTGTCAATTGTTGACGTCGAGGGCGTGTTCAGCTCGACAATCTTCGGGGGATTGGGCGAGCCAGGTTCTGGCAACAGTGTGATACGATGGCCGTCGATCGTAGCGAATACCGGACGCTTGATGCCAATACCCGAAGACTGCTCGATCGGCAACCCCCAATTCTGTTGTCGGCGACTATGGTGCTGATTTTGCTGGGTATCAGCGGCCGGCGGAGTGGATTGCGCGCCAAAGGACAATTGCGGCTGCGGAACTCGACCTGCCTGTCCGGCTGTCGACGGTCCACCGGGCACGCTCTCTTCGGTTGAGCGAAGGCCGTTGGATCGTGTCGTCTGCTGGCTGGCGTATTGTGCCCCGTCTGTGGCGTCGCTGGTTCGCGGGGCGAAATCGTCCAATGGGCCGAAGCGGTCATCGGACGCACGGTCGGAGTTTATTGTTGAGTGAGACGCGTTTGCGTCTCCGTTTGTCGCGGTCGGTGTCCCGGTGGTGGTCGAATCGGCCGGGCCGGATGACCAGCGAGATGGCCGAGCGTTGGCCGCGGCTACGTTGGACGATTCCTGGCCGGCTGGTGGCATTGGCGGCGATGGATCGGTTTCAACCGTTGACGAAGTTGACGGGAATGATGATCGTGAGTCCGCTTGCGGCAGCGTACCACTATTGGCAAACGCGGACGACGAACGAGATTCAAGCACGCCTTCGCCCGACGCACCCAGGTCTCCGCTGACAATATATTCCCCGGTGCGCGCGCGTTGTCGCGATGTTTCAATCGTCTGTGCGAGCAATTCTGCCAGTTGTGGATCGGGTGGGGGGAACGAGAGTTTCATGGCTTCGTCGATGAGTTCGTAACCGAAATCCCAACGCCAGTCGCGCATTGCTTCGCGACACGCAGCGTAGCTCTGTGCTCCGTCGGGACGAACCAACAACAACGGATAGGGCGTTCCAGCGTCTTGCGACGGGTCCGTCGTCCGTTGCCAATAGTCGCGAGTTGCCAGTAAGGCGGCGGCCAGTGGATTTGTCGGCCCCAAGGGGGGCTTGAAGTCCTGTGGCAGCAATTCCAGTCCAGAGGGTTGGAGCAGAACGCGATCACCGCGGCATTCAATATAGATCGGACGGCGACGCGTACCACGCTTGCCGGCGTAAGGCATGATCGCATACGTGTTGTCGGGTTTTTGGAGGACGTCCTGCAGTTGCTGTAATTCGGTTTGTTTCTGTTGCAGTTGTTGCGTGAGCGATCGCAGTTGCTGTTGCAATCGTTCAACGTCACGGGCTTCGGCCACTTGTGTGACATCCGGAGGTGGAGCCGTAGCCTCCGTCGGTACTGCCCCCTGTTGACTGAGCTGATCGGCCTCGGCCTCTTTCAAGCGGGCCAATGTGATGAGCTCATTCAGCTGCTCGGTCTTCGCCTGACGTTCGTCGACGAGTTCTTGGATATGGTCCAGCAGGGCAGCCCGTTCTTGCTGGTAGGTCGACAGCATTGAGTCTTCGGGGATGAGGGACGAACGATCTTCGGTGCCCGGTGCCCCCGCTTCGCCGAGTGCCGGCGACTGCGTCGCCTGGACTCGCGCTTGTTGCACGACGACCACCAGCAGCACGATGAGTGACCCCATGGTGCAAATTAGCACGGCCAGGAATGGAAATAGGGTGACCGTGGTGTCGGACTCGCCGCGAGCACCACGCGTCATGCCGCTTTCCCTTTGAGTTCAACGTTTTCGATGACTGTTTCGCGATGATCCGACTGATGCTGGATGGCGTGCAGCAACCGGTCCCCTTGCTTGGCAAGTTCTTTTTGTTGCTGCTGCATGACTCGAGCGTTATGCGTGAGTGCGGCCGCCAAAGTCTGCCAGTGCTGCAGCGTTTGCTGGCTGGAGACCTGGTCGTGTTCGTTCAGTGTTTTCAAGTGTGACTGCAAATGCTGGTCGACCGTCTCACGCACGGAGTGACTTGTGTGTGTCGCAATGGTCTGCCATTGTTGATGGGCATCGTCGATGGTTTGCTTCCATACGTCAGCTTGACGTGCCACCAGTTGTTCGGAGGCCTGTACGACGGCTTGTGTCATGCGGCGCAGTTGAGCCAGGTGCGGGTCCTGGTCGGTTGCTTCTTCCTCGAAGCGACCGACTAGTTCGGCGGTGACGATCTTGTCCACCGACGACATCAATTCGGTTTCCAGTTGGTTCGTAAGGAATTTGAAAAACATCAGGACGATGGAAAGGGAGATGGCCAGTGCCGTCGTGTCGAACGCGACGCTCAGGCCTGCCAGCAAGCCCTGCATTGCTTTTTCGGGAGTGTTGACCAGGGCCTGCGGGGATAAGTCTCCCAGCGCCAACGTG
Organism: Planctomycetales bacterium; assembly: GCA_020426865.1. Taxonomy (GTDB): domain Bacteria; phylum Planctomycetota; class Planctomycetia; order Pirellulales; family Pirellulaceae; genus JAGQPD01. The sequence goes on along the minus strand of JAGQPD010000138.1, from coordinate 3,800 downwards.
ATTCCGATCACGGTTCCCAGGAAGCCAAGCATCGGCGTGGCCCAGATAATGATCCGGACCAATGCGTAGCTGTCTTGCTGTCGCTGAGCATCGACGTCAGAAAGATGTTTCAGCTCAGCGTCCAAACCCTGTACCGTCCCTTTGCGCTGGACGTAATGCAGGATGTTCGTGAAACGCTGAGCGAGCAATGAGGCTTGGATGTAGCCGGGCAGTTCGCGTAACGCGTGGAGCAACCGGGGAAGATCGCCGGTGGACTGGGGTTGGTCATCGCGCGGGCCCAGGCCCACTTCATTGAGCGTGCCAAACTGTCCAACGGCATCCAGGCCGTTCAGCGACAGGGCGACCATGCCAATGAAAAACAAGGCCGTTGTCACGTATTCGACGGGGTGGCCGGCAAAATAACGGACCACCAGCGGGTGCGTGAGAATCTGCATATGGATCAAGGCATAGAAACCGATGCAGATCGCCAGCCCGCAGATCACCTGCCACCCCACGGTGGCGAAAATGACGCTCGCCGAGCTGCGTTTCAATTGATCACGATCATTATTGGTCTTTGCATCTGACATGTACGGCGTCCTCAATCGATGGGCAACGGCCCGGGGCGATCGGTATGACCGAACGACCGGCGCGCTGCGTCGCTTTAGCTCTTGGTCAGTTGAATCGGTTCGCGAGGACTGTAGGGATTAGGAAATCTGGTTGGTGGCCGCGATCACCACAAGTTTTTGCCCTAGGAAACCGATAAAGATCCGGCATCGCTCACGCTGAGAATTCCCAGGGGGGAAGTTGAGTCCGAGCAGGTCCGTCCGGATCGCTCGGACTTTTTTTATGGCCCTTGTCAGGCTGGGTAGGGTTGCGGATATCGATCCACGACATCGTCGGTTTCCCAGAATTCGACATGTACGACGGGGAACCCGCACTCTTGGGCGAATTGGAAGATGATGCGCGCCAGTTCACGCGCTGTGGGGGGGGCTTCGGTCAAAAACAGTGGTTCTCCGGCCGCCTGCAATTCCGTGACCAGTGGGTCGTTTTGCTGGAGGATCATGCAATGGTCGAAGTGTTGATCAACCCACCCGGCGACGTGCTGGCGAATATCCGAGAAATCGAGCACCATTCCGCGATCGTCCAGCGATGGCGATTCCAGGACGACCAGGGCTCGGGCGGTGTGGCCGTGGAGGTGCTGGCAACGGCCGGTGGGGTCGCTGAGTATTCGGTGGCCATAGCAAAAGTGGATTTCCCGGGCGACTTGGAACACGAATTGTCCTGGAAAAACTGGTGAAATTGTGCCTATTTGCCGGATTCTCGCGGTCGGAGCATGGGCTGACATTGTCGTCAACTACCGCTTCTCGATAGACTATCCCGGGGATGGGGTCGTCGTTCGCGCTACCGTTATTACGGATTGTAGTGGATTTTCGGCGTCCCGCATCGTGATGTTAATTTGGGAGACTCGGGCGGTTTTTGCTTGAATCCGCGGCTTGTCTTTTTAGAATAAGTCAGTAGGCGGACGAAGCGGGACACGGCCAGCAAGACCACGGAGGGTATCGACGATGAGAAGCGTCCTGATTGGGATGGGTGGCGGTTTGTTGATCGCCTGGGCATGGATGGCGGTTGGCACGATCTCGAGCGACGCCTACGGACAGAGAGCAGCAGCGACGCCCCAGCATGAGTTGGGGGCCGACGGCGAGCATTTGCTGGCGCTGTCTTGTGTGACGAGCACGAATGTGCAACAGATCGTGTTGATTGACAAGCAGCGGCGGGTGTTGAGTGTCTACCACGTGGAGTCGCAGAGTGGCGCGATTGCGTTGAAGAGCGTCCGCAATTGCAGCGGTGACATGTTGATGGACGAGTTTAACACGTCGGAGCCCAAGCCGCAGGAAATACGCGCTGTATTAGAACAACGATAGGGTCACCGGGCGGAGCTGTGCTTCTACCGGGTGACGGAGAAGCATCAGGGAGCCCGTTGATGGCGAATTTGATCGAGTTGAAGGAAGCGGCCTCGCTTTTGGGGGTTAGCCCGGAGCGATTGGTGGAATTGATTAGCCGCAAGGAGGTCTTTGGATACCGCGACGGGTCGACGTGGAAGTTCAAAGAGACGGAGCTAGAACGGTATGCCTCTCAATTGGGATACAAGTTAGGCGAAGCGCCTGCGGGTGGAGTTGTTGGTCCTGGCGATTCCGTCGATTCGGACTTGGACGAATTGGTCGACGTCAGCGACATGGAATTGGATGCCGATGAGGCTGGCACGGGCTCGATCCTCGTTAGCGAAGCCGAGTTGGGTGGCCCTGCCAGCACGGGCATGGGCAGCACAATTATCGGCGAAGACGATTTGTCACTGGACGACGGGTCGGCGGCCGCGGACAGCGAGATTAAGCTTGCGGGTTCGGAAACCGGCAGCGATCTGCGGCTTTCAGCTAGTGACAGTGAAGTGTCTGTTGGCGGTGGAAGCGACCTGCAAGTCGGCGGTAGCGGTAGTGAATTGCAGTTGGCCGCCAGTTCCGACGTGCTGGGCGGCAGCGGAAGTATATCACTAAGCAGCGATACGGCTGACAACATCGGTGGTGGCGATGATGACGATCTGATCCTAGGTGGTGACACAATTAAGGCTCCGTCGGCGAGCCCGAGTCTCTCGGACGAATTTGATCTGGACTTGGGTGGCAGCGACGTCAAGTTAGGATCGTCGCTCGATTTGGACGATGACGATGCGGATGTCACGGTCACCGGCCCGGAAACTGGTTCGGGCAGCGACGTGACTTTGGGTGCCGCCGACAGTGGCATTAGCCTCTCCAACCCGTCCGATAGCGGCATCAATCTTTCCAATCCTTCCGAAAGCGGCCTGTCGCTTGATATCGGATCCGGGTTGGGCTCAGGCGTGGAATCGTTGGAGCTGGGCGAAGACGACGACGAAGTTGTCTTGCTGGGAGATGATGACGACGACCTGGAGGCCCCCACCGAGTTGCGTGCCGACGATGAATTCTTGTTGGAACCCGTCGACGCCGCGGCCGGCGAAGAGGCCGATAGCGGATCGCAAGTGATCGCCCTGGATGCCGACGAATTCGAAGCCGATGAGAGTTCGCTGGTCGATGATGTCGTGGCAGAACCGATCATGGATGGTGACGCCGATTTCGGTGGAATTGCCGAACCCGCCCCGGTTGCCACCAGCGCGACGCGAGCGGCTGCGATGTCGGCGCCCGCCAATTTCTCGCTCGGTGTCGTCCTCTCGCTGATGGGCGTCGTGTTGCTGATGGCCCTCTCCGGGATCATGATTAGCGATATCGTGCGGAATATGTGGAGTTGGAATGAGTCGTACTCACTTAACAGTTTCCTGATGGACCTGATTATTGGAAAGCGGTAGCCAAAAGTCCCCCGGCTGTCCCAGCCGTATCAAAAGTCCCTCGGCTGTCCCAGCCGTACCTCCGCCCCTTGAAACCAAGCGATTCATTAAGCACATCAGCACAGCCGTGGCCATGGGTTGCGGGCTTGTGACCGCATCGATCCAGGCCCGATGGCCGGCCGTCAGCCGCGTTCAGGCCGGGGGCAGCTACGGTACCAACTTGGCCAATTCCTCCCTATAATGGACCAAGACGAGGCCGATCGACTGCGACGTCAACCTAGGTGGGGGATGACACCCAGGGCGGTCTCTTTTGCAACAGCTTACCGTACCAACCTGCCTTACATCGGTGGCCTGTTTTGTCACGGATGACTGAATAAACTCGGTAAATCTATTTCCCACAGGGTGGAAACCCACGGCGGCCTTTGATGAGTACTTTGGAAGTCAATTTCACGCGATGGTGGGTTGCCACTGT
>JAGQPD010000137.1 GCA_020426865.1 Planctomycetales bacterium | reverse complement strand
TCGCGGCGATCATACAGACTGGGTCATCAACCTGCCCGGTAATATTCTCGTGCGTCTTGAGGGGGCCCGGGTAACTGTGTCCGGTATGCCAATGGTGCCCGGTTAAGCTGGACGCATCGAGTTGACATATCCGGTCGTGCCAGGTGGGCAGGTCAGGCAATCCGGGCAGCATCTGTCTAGTTGACTATCTTGGAATGGGTGAATTGCCGCCAACCTGGGGTGTAGCTGCATTGCTTTACCGAATCGGTTGACTATATTGACATCTTCACCAGAAAATCCTTGCGCGCTGCCGACGTCGGTGCGCGTGACAGACGCGTGGCCGAGCGGACGTTGCCTTCCTGTCGCGAAGCCGTAGTTTTGCAACCCATGTCGGAGATTATTTGCATGAATCACAGTGGACAGAATGCGGGAGCTACAGCGCCCAATGCTTATCGCCTGTTGTGGGCGGGTTTTATGGCGATCCTGGCCGCCGGTGTCGGGTTTTCCGTCCGTGGGGCCAGTGTCTTGGAGGAATGGTCGCAGGCATTCGGCTTCACGCAAACGGAATTAGGGGGGATTACCGGTGGCGGATTGGTTGGCTTTGGCGTAATCATTATTCTCTCTAGCTTCATTGCCGAAAAGATCGGTTACGGCGTATTGATGATGTTTGCTTTCGTCGTCCACTTTCTCTCGGCAGTGGTGACGCTGGCAGCGCCCACGGTTTTTGAGGCCGCAGGAAAGGATGCGACGTATTGGTGTCTGTTTGTTGGGATGTTCATGTTTGCCATTGGCAACGGTGTGTGCGAAGCAGTTGTTAATCCTCTGGTTGCGACGTTGTTTCCCAAGAACAAGACACACTATCTGAATATCCTTCACGCCGGTTGGCCGGCCGGGTTGATTCTCGGCGGTATCGCTTCGATATTCATGGCCGGCAATTTTTCCTGGCAAGTTCAGATCAGTTTGTTTCTCGCACCCGTTATCGTTTACGGTGTCATGATCTTCGGTCAAAAAATGCCCAAGACTGAAGCGGCCGAGACCGGCATGACGTTGGGGAAGATCTTGCTGCAGTTCGTCTCTCCTTTGTTGCTGTTTTTGCTGGTGATTCACGCGATGGTGGGTTACGTTGAATTGGGGACAGATTCGTGGATCGCGAGAATCACCGGATCGATCCTCAACGAAACAACGGGGCGTTGGCTGTTCGTTTATACGTCGGCACTGATGTTCTTGCTCCGCTTCGTCGCCGGGCCAATTGTTCACAAGATTTCGCCCTTGGGGTTGCTCTTTGTTAGTGCCGTCTTGGCGGCCATCGGATTGTTTTCGCTGGGTGGTGTTGGCACCACGCTCGCCGCTTTGGGGGCACTGACGATTTACGGATTGGGCAAGACCTTCTTCTGGCCTACCATGTTGGCGGTCGTGTCGGAGCGTTTCCCGAAAGGGGGGGCGGTCACCTTGGGAGTCGTGGGGGGGGTTGGTATGTTGTCTGCCGGCCTGCTGGGGGGGCCCGGGATCGGATTTAAACAAGACAAGTTTGCTTCGGAAAAGCTGGAAGCCACGGCCCCAGAGGCATACGATCGCTATCGTGCTGCGTCTCCGAACTCATTTCTGGTCTTTCAAACTAACGGGTTGGACGGCGCCAAAGTGGGGGTATTGGAAAACGGTGGCGAAAAACTGAAATCGGAAATGGAGATTCTCCAGCAAACCGGCCGGACCGACGATAACCTTGTCGCCCTTGATACCTGGTGGCAAGGGGCCAAAGAAATGGCGGCCGAAGATAGGCCACCTGTCGAGGAAGCGACATTGCACGGCAGCCGCATGGCGTTGAAGCTGACTGCCATCGTGCCAGCCGTTATGGCCGTCTGCTACCTGATCCTGATCGGTTATTTTCAATCGATTGGCGGGTATAAGCCGTTGTCGCACGACGATTGAATCGATTCGCCACACGCAGCAACGCGAATGCTCGATCAACAGCCACCGGGCGAGATGACTTGCCGGGTGGCTGTTGTGCTATCGTGGTGATCGTATCGTCGCGATCGTATCGTCGCGATCGTATCGTCGCGAGGGGGGCCTGCTGCGGGCACGCCTGCCACAAAAAGTTCACGATTTACCGCCGGACACTGGCGGACCGCTCCACGGAATTCCACTCCGTATCTAAGGAGACCAAAATTCCATTGAGTTTCGTTTTGAAAGCGGGAGAGATTTTAGATGCAACGGCGACTATTGATTCTGGCAGCATTGGGTGTGGCGATGTGGCTGCAATCGGGGACTACGGCCCAGGCGCAGACGCGAATTCGGCTGCAGGCGTCCCTTACGCCAACCGCGCAGCAAGCATTGGCCTCTGGGAAGGCAAAGTACGAAGAGCGTGGGACTCGACGAAAATTCAGTTGCGAAGTGGAAGATCTTCGGGGCGTATCCCGGATCAATGTCACATTAGGAGCGCGGCTATTGGGCACTCGCCCAGTCGTCGGGGGGATTGCCGACTTGAATCTGGACACTATCCGCGGTAACACGGTCCCCAGAATGAGGGTCAATGCCTTAATCCGCGTGTACGATGCAGATACCGGGGCGTTGCTGATGTCCGGCCGGTTGAGATGACCGATCCGGCGCCTGGTATGGGACAATACTGTACGAAAAGTCAGGCCCAAGAGACTGCCAGTTGCGCGGTCTCTTGGGCCCTCTTTATTTTCTAGGCAATGCCGGCGCCTTGGGTTGTTTGCGTCGCTTGGGACCCTCTTTCCCCATTTTGCTTATCTTTCCAGAACCAAGGTTGACCCTAGAGGGCGAGATTACATAGGATACTGCTCAACCAGTATTGGGCGAAAGGATGCGTCCTATTTTTGTACGAGCGTGCAATTTGGTATGGTTTCTGGTCACCTGGGGATCCTTGGTGGTGCTGGTAAGTGCTGCGCTGTTGGGGTTCTATCTTTACAACCGGGTGGACGAGGAGATTCGGGCTCATGTGGAGCGGCTTTTATCGGAGCAGTATCCCGATTTGCATATCGCGGTGCGATCGGCGCGACTGGTGGAGCGTGAGGGGTTTGAGATCTTGGGGGTATCGGTCAGTGACCCAACGATGGAGGCTGCGCGAGGTCAGTTAGCGTATTGCGAGAAGATGATTGTGCGTTGTCGGCCGCGGGTCGAGGACTTGGTGCAGGGTCGCCTGGAGGTTCGCACGATTACGTTGCGGGACGTAGCGATCCGTGCGACGTGTAGCGAGGAGGGACGCTGGTCGATTGAGCGATTGTTGGAGATACCGGCGCCGGTGGGCGCGAAGCGTCCGACGATCCATATTGAGAACGGAGTGATTGAGATTGTGGATCCGCGGACGGTGCCGCTGCGGTTGTTCACATTACGAGACATCAATCTGCATTTAACGCCACAGGAGGATGCGGGTGCGGATGCGGGCGCGAGTGCGAAGCCAGTCGGGGGCGCGGGAAGTTACACGTTGGAGGGGAGTTTCGCGGCGGACCAGTTAAAGCGATGCGAGATAGCGGCTGTTTTTGAACTCGCATCCTCACGATGGGCGGCGAACCTGCATCTTAGCGGTCTGGAGTTGTCGCCGGCGTTATATCAGTTGTTGCCACGCGGGATCGTAAGTGACTCTACAATGTCATTGTTGGTTAACTTGCAGGCGCGCAGTGCGGTAGATCTCAGTTTGCGGCAAACCGAATCTGGGGGGGAGATCGAGTATCGTTTGGCAGGAAAACTATCGGGTGGGCGCTGGACGGATCCGCGGTTGCCGTTGCCGGTGACGGATTTGGCGGCTGATTTCGAGTTGGACAATGGCAGTGCCAGGGTCCATTCTTGCCAGGCGGCATATGCTGGGGCATCCTTGCGGATGCAGGCATCGAGTCACGACCCTGCATCTCTTGTGGCCTGGCGATGCGAGGGGTTCATTGACAGTTTGAACGTGGACGAGCGGATGGCCGAGTTACTTCCGCCGTCGATGTTGGCACAGTGGGAGAAGTTCCGGCCCGTGGGATTAGCGGACATTGCCTTTAATGTGTCGCACGATGGAAGGCGATGGCGGCCGGAGTTGGAATTGCAGTGCCGTGGCATTGCATTGCGGTGGGAGAAGTTTCCCTATCCGGTGACGGGGCTGCGGGGAGGCCTGCAATATCGAGACGACAGCGTGAAGTTCGACTTGGTATCGGAGGACGAGGGGCCAGCGGTACAGGTTTGGGGCGAGATCCAGCATCCTGGGGAGGAGTGGCGTGGGTGGGCTCGAGCGAAATCGTTGGGGCCGATGCCGATATCGCGAGAGTTGCTCGATGCCAACCGTCCGACAGCACGGCGGATCGTGGGGGCGTTTGGGCCGCAGGGGTGGATTACGTTCATGGCATCCGCGGAGCGGCCGGCGGACGGTGACGGCGAAGTGGCCAAGGAGATTCAGATCCGCCTGGTAAAATGTTCGATACGGCACGAATCGTTTCGCTACCCGCTGCAACAGATTAGTGGGCAGTTGAAGATGAAGAACGACGTATGGCAGTTCTACGATTTGGAGGGGCGTAATGACAGCGCCTACGTGAAATGTTCCGGGTCGTGGGATGCTCGACGGGCCAACGCTGCATTGGAATTGGAATTCATTGCGACCGATGTACCGTTGGAAGACGAGTTGCGGGACGCGCTAAGTCCAGCGGCGCAAGAGACTTGGCGTGACCTGCAACCGCGAGGGACGTTAGACCATATGCGGGTCGTGGTTCGCCAACGGGCCGGGGGTGGGAAGCCCGATGTGGAGTTGACCGCACAGAAATGGGTGCGGTCGGAGCACGCCGAGGCCCGCAGCATCACGCTTTTTCCCAAGCCTTTCCCGTATCGGATGGATGATGTCACGGGCACGTTTACGTATCGCAATGGTCAGGTATGGTTTCGAGGCGTCCGAGCGCATCATGGCCCGACAACGGTGGCGGTGGATGGCGAAAGTCGTGTTGCCGAAGACGGTCAATGGATGTTACGTTTTGACCGAGCGATGGTCGACCGTCTGCAGTTGAACGACGACCTTGTGTCGGCATTGCCGCGGGGGCTCAAGCGGGTTGCCACGGATTTGCGGCGGACCGCCTTGATGTCGGTCGACGGATCGGTGGAATTCTCGGGGCGTCACGGAGCGGCCACGCCGCTCAATGCGCGTTGGCATGTGCTGGTCGATTTGGATGGTGGGCATTACCGCAATGGCATTGAGCTGAATGAAATCGTGGGTGGAGTGCGATTGGAGGGGGAGTCTGAGGGGGAGCAATTTCGATGTCGGGGGGAATTGGGGGTCGATTCGCTGATGTATCGAGGGGTGCAGTTGACGCAGATCGAGGGGCCACTTTGGATCGACAATCAACGCATGTTGATGGGGGCGTGGGCACAATCGGCCGACGGGGAACGGCCCCCGCGCCGAGCGATGGCTCGGCTGTTTGGCGGGCAGGTGGAGGCGGATCTGCAGGTGTTGCCGGCTTCCCACGGCCAATTCGATTTGCAGGCCAGCTACACTGGATGTGCGTTGAATCGGATTATTACGGAGCTATCGACGCAGCCGTCTCGCAGTGAAGTAAAGGGAAGTGTCAGCGGCGTCGTGCAGCTAAGTGGAACGCAGCTGGGGACAAACACGTGGCGCGGTGGCGGCGCGGTGCGTCTGCGCGAGGCGGACATGGGCGAACTGCCGGCGGTGCTGGCGTTATTACGTACGCTGCGGACGGGATCGCAGGATCGGGCTGCCTTCGATTCCAGCGACGTGGTATTTCGGATCCAAGGGGATCATCTTTATTTCGACCGTTTTGATCTTCGCGGGGATTCGTTGACTCTCAAAGGCGTAGGCGAATTGAGTCTGGACCGCGACGTGAAATTGGATTTCTACACGGTCATGGGTAACGATGACAATTACTTGCCATTTGTAAAGCCGTTGTTGGGGGAAGCGAGTCGCCGATTCTTGCAGATTCGCGTGATGGGCAAATTGGACAATCTACAGATGGAACGCGAGGTCCTGCCTGGGCTGAACGAGTCGCTCCAGCAGTTCTTCCCCGAAGAGTCGATTCGGTCGGGTCCGCCACAGCGCCCGCCGGCTTTGGGAGCACTACGACGTTGGAGGCAACTAACGCGATGAAAGAGAGCATTCGCAGGTTCACCAAACAACAGTTGTTGGGGAGTCGCTCGCCGTGGATTCATGGCATTGGAGCTTTTACGCTGGCTTCGCTCGTGTCGCGCTGGATGTCAACACTGGATTACCGTACGTACTATCACGACATGACGGTTGATCCAGCGTTGTACCCAGCCGGGGAGCGGCGTTTTATTTATGTCTTTTGGCATGAGTACATTCCTTACCAGTTTTACATTCGGGGGCACTGTGACATTTGCATGTTGCTTAGTCAGAACCGCGATGCGGAGTGGCTGGCACGCGCCTGCCGGATGATGGGGTTTGAATTGGTTCGTGGGTCGACGTATCACGGGGGTGCGAACGCGTTGCGACAGCTGATTCGCATCAGTCGGCAGAAGCATTTGACGATCACGCCGGACGGACCACGCGGGCCGCGTCGGCAGCTGTCGATCGGTCCGGTTTATTTGGCGTCGCGGTTGCGAATTCCGATTGTCGCCGTGGGGATGGGATATGACCGTCCGTGGCGACTGAACAGCTGGGACCGGTTCGCTGTGCCGCGGCCATTTTCGCGGGCCAGATGCGTTATCAGTGAACCGCTGAGCGTTCCCTCGACGGCCGAGCGGGGGCAGCTGGAGATCCACCGCGCCGCGGTCGAATCGACCCTCAATCGCCTGACGATGCAGGCCGAATCGTGGGCGGCCTCAGGAAAGCGATTGGATGGCGAAACGGTGACTCACCGAGCAGCGGCGTGCCCATCGGCGCGGCGAGGGAAGGTCCGCGTTCAAGTTCCGAGGACTGGTTCGGCGGGGAGGCCAAAGCGACTGCGAATCGCTACAATAAACGCCAATGCGTATGTTGACAGCGGCGAGCGTGACGAAAGAAAAGGATCGCGGCAAGATGGAACGGTACGGGGATGCCCCAAGACAGTGGCATCAGAGTTGGCAGCGATCGACGAATACCGATGCAGCCGAGCCGCTGACGGTTACGGCGTTGAGCCAGCAGATTCGCGACACACTGCGTAATTCATTTGGATCGGTCTGGGTCAGTGGTGAAATCTCGGATTTGGCGCGGCCGCAGTCGGGCCACGTCTATTTTTCACTGAAAGACGATCAGTCGCAGTTGAAGGCCGTAATTTGGCGCGGCAGCATGCGTGGTGTCACCTTCGACCTGGCGGATGGCTTGGAGGTCATTTGTGAAGGTGAAGTCGACACGTACGCGCCACGGGGAACGTACCAGTTGATCGTCCGGCGCATCGAACCAAAAGGGGAAGGATCGCTGCAGCTGGCCTTGCGGCGGATGCGGGAAAAGCTGGCCGCAGAAGGTCTGTTCGATCCGGCTCGCAAGCGGCCTTTGCCCCGCTTTCCCCATCGCGTAGTGATCGTGACGAGCCCGACGGCCGCTGCACTGCATGACTTTTTGCAGGTTGCCCGACGACGCTGGCCGGGCGGCGAGTACCTGGTTATCCCCACGCGTGTTCAAGGTGCGGGTGCTTGTGACGAGATTGCGGCAGCGATTGCCCAGGCCGGTCGGTTGCGTCAGCGCGGGGACGTGTTGGTAGTGACTCGCGGAGGTGGGTCGATTGAAGATCTGTGGAGCTTCAATGAAGAGGTTGTCGTGCGTGCCATTCATGCCAGCCGGATACCGGTGGTATCGGCTGTCGGGCACGAGATCGATGTGACGTTGGCCGATCTGGTCGCCGATGTGCGGGCGCTGACGCCCAGTGAAGCGGCTGAGCGGGTTGTGCCGTCGGTCGATGAAGTGCGAACCTTGTTGCAACGAGGGGCTCAGCGATTGACAGGTGCCCTGCGTGGGCGAGCTGCGGCGGCTCGTGCTGAATTGGATGCCCTGGCGACACGGGCCGTGCTGCGCCGGCCGATGGACCGCATCCATGAGCAAACGAGGCGCGTTGACGAATTGCAGCAGCGGCAGGAGCGGGCCATGCGGCTGTGGCTGCAACGTCATCAGGATCGTTTGGCGGCCGTCTCCGACCAGCTGGAATCGCTCAACCCACTGGCCGTGCTCGCCAGAGGCTACAGTGTGAGCATGACGGAGGATGGATCGATCGTGCGTGATGCGAGTCAATTACACGCGGGGCAATTGATCATGCAGCGCTATCATCGAGGCCAAGCGACAACGCGCGTGGAGTCGGTGGCGGGCGAGAGGGACTTCGCCGAATGACGGGGCGGACGATGGATGGGGTTAATCACTAGATGAGTTCACCAAAAGGGTGGCGGGAGTGAATCGAGATGACCGGGAGGATGCGGAAGAAAGTCGATGACGCGACGCATGACGAAGCGTCGGTGGACGCGGGAGACGGAGGCATGGAGGGCGTTGCTTTTGAGTCGGCGTTGCGTGAATTGGGCAAGGTCGTGCAGGAATTGGAGGACGGGCGGTTGGGGTTGGGCGAGGCCATGCAGCGGTACGAGCAGGGGGTCGGCTATTTGAAGCACTGTTATCGCTTGCTGGAAACGGCGGAGCAGCGGATCGCCATCTTGACGGGGGTGGATGAGCAGGGAAATGCGATTGTTACGGCAATGGAGGCTGGACCGGCAAGTTTGGAGGAGAAGGCGGACAGTCGCGCGCGGCGTCGTTCGTCGGCTACGGGGCGAGCTGTGCGTGAAAGAGCATCGCGTGACGACGTGGACTTGGACGGTAGCCTGTTTTAGAATGGTGGCCTGTTTTAGAATGAAATTGCAGAATTGGCGGGGCCGTGTCTGGGCGACAGACGGTGTTATGTGGTGACCCCGCGTTTCGGTTAGTGGAGTATTCGAGGCGTACATGCAACAAATGGCGTCGAGCCGGCGGGAACATGAGGTGGGTGGCTGGATTGAGCGGATTGACCGGTCGTTGGAGAAATGGACTGCGTTCCGTGATGACTGGGTGATCGGACGGTGTCCGGATCGGCTGCGAGAGGCGATCCAGTATGCGTTGTTGGCTCCGGGGAAGCGACTACGTCCGCAGCTGGTAGTGATGGCGTGCGAGGCGTGTGGCGGAGACGGCGAGTGCGCGATACCGGCGGCTTGTGCGGTGGAAATGATCCACACCTATTCGCTTATTCACGATGACCTGCCGGCGATGGACGACGACGACTTGCGGCGTGGGCGGCCAAGTTGTCACATCGCGTTTGATGAAGCGACGGCGATTTTAGCTGGCGACGCTTTGCAGGCGCTGGCGTTTGAGGTGTTGGCACGAGGGCTCGACGACCCCGGCTGTTCCCGGCAGTGTGTTGTGGAGTTGGCCCATGCGGCGGGCGCGTCGCAGTTGGTGGGCGGGCAAGCGGACGATTTAGCGGTGGACGTTGGGCCACGTGATTTGAGCCAACTGGAGGGGATCCATCGACGCAAGACGGGGGCGTTGTTGGTGACGAGTCTGCGGATGGGCGGGATTTGTGGTGGAGCCAGCCGTGAACAAATGGGGGCCCTGCAGACGTATGGAGAATGTCTCGGGCTTGCGTTTCAGATCACCGACGACTTACTGGATCTGCAAGGTTCGACGACGAAATTGGGGAAACACACGGGGAAAGATGCGGCTCAGGGTAAGCTGACCTACCCGGCGTTGTTGGGGGTGGAGGCGAGTCGAGTGCGGGCGGCGGAGTTGATTGGCCAGGCGCAGGGGGCGATCGAAATGTTGGGATGTGCCGCCGATCCGTTGCGAGCACTGGCCCAGTTTATTGTGGACCGAGACCGATAAGACAGGCAGCGATAAGACAGGCAGCCATGAAGATTTTGCCCACCATTAAGTCGGCAGACGACGTTCGCGTGTTGTCCATCCCGGAAATGCAGCTATTGGCGGACGAGATCCGGGGCGTGTTATGTAACTTAGTGTCGACAAGATCGGCGCATTTCGCGTCCAATCTAGGGGTTGTGGAACTGACGTTGGCACTTCACAGCGTCTTTGACTTTCGCCGCGACCGCTTGATTTGGGACACGGGACACCAGGTGTATCCGCATAAGTTGGTGACCGGGCGATTTGGGGCGTTCGGTACGATGCGGACCAAGGGAGGATTGATGGGATACCCCAATCCTCATGAGAGTCCCTACGACTTGTTCATGACTGGCCACGCGGGCTGTAGCGTGTCGACCGTGCTGGGGCTAAAGAGTGGCGACGATCTTCTGGGAGAGTCGGACCGGCGTGCTGTGGCGGTCATTGGCGACGGTGCCTTTCCTTCCGGGATCGTATTTGAGGCGCTCAACAACGTGGGTGCCTTGAACAAGAATCTGTTGGTGATTCTAAATGACAACAAGATGTCAATATGTCCTCGGGTAGGTGCCATGGCACATTACCTCGACCGGTTGCGGTCGGCGCCGTTTTACACGGGTTTGAAGGACGACGTCGTCCGGATGCTGAATCGCGTCCCGATTCTTGGCGATCCGGCTGAGCGTTTCTTGGCGCAGCTCAAGGAGGCGTTCAAGGCGGGTTTGCATGGCGGGATGTTGTTTGAAGAGTTGGGGATGCGGTACATCGGTCCGATCGATGGGCATAATTTGGCGCTGTTGAAGAAATACCTGGCGATGGTCAAAGATGCCGACATGCCGGTGTTGCTGCATGTTGTGACGGATAAGGGGCATGGCTTCAAGCCGGCGGAGCAAGACCCAGTGTTTTATCATACGCCCCCCGTGTTGACATGCGAAAATGATCGGATCGTACCCAAGAGCGGTGGGGAGAGTGTTGCCTACACGAACGTCGCCCGCGACGCGATTGTCAAGAACATGCAAGCTAGCCCGCACGTGACGGTGTTGACGGCCGCAATGTGCCAAGGCAACAAGTTAGAACCGGTGCGAGACGCGTTTCCAGATCGTTTTTTCGACACCGGGATTTGCGAATCGCATGCCGTCGCCTTTGCCGCCGGGCAGGCCAAGGCAGGATTGCGGCCGATTGTCGACATTTATAGCACCTTCCTGCAACGGAGCTTCGACCAGATCTTTCAAGAAGTGGCACTGCAGAATCTGCCCGTCACCTTCATGCTGGATC
>JAGQPD010000136.1 GCA_020426865.1 Planctomycetales bacterium | reverse complement strand
CGACGTCCGGAACTCCGTCCTTGTTCACGTCAATCACCGCTGGAGTCATCATCACCTGATCGGACGTAGGTCGCTCGACAAACTGTGTGCGGCTCCACTCGACAACCGGTTCTGAAAACGACGAAGATTGTTGAGAAGAAGTCGCCAGGGAGACCTGGAACGTGTCGCTGGCAGTTTTCACGTGATTAGTTCGACCGATTGTACCCGAACTAACTTTGAGAACTGTCGGAATTGAAATATCGGGCGGCGCGAAAGTCACGGAAGCAGGCAAGGTGTTTGATGCTTCAAGTTGATCGCCTTGCACCGTCGCCGAGACTATCGAAACGGACGTTCCGGAATCATCATCGTTATTCGCCAGTCGAAAGACGATCGTCGCCGGTGTACCCGCGAGAATTCCGTTGAGGTCGACTGTGATCGTGCCGTCGTCAACTTGAATGCTGCCGCCGGTGGCGGTGCCGACGTCTTCGCTGATGTTAAAAAAGGCGTCGCGGCCAGGCGAATAAGTTTCGATCAGCGAGTTGCCGAATTCGTCGACCAGTGCGACTTCGAAAGCGTCGTTGATGAAGTCGGGGTCGGTGGTGTCGAAATTCAAGTCGGCAAAGGTGAACGACAGCGCCGCTGGTTCCGCCGGGATTACAAAATCGCGTTCCAGTGTGACAACGAACGAATCGCCTTCGGTCATGATCGCCGTACAGTTTTCGGCAACGACCGTGCCTTGCCCCGACAGCGATCCGCCGGATTGCGTCACGCGCCAGTCGGCCAGGTCGTTGGGGAAGGGACAATGGGAATCGACCGGCTCGCCGATCGTTACGCGATACAACGCGTCGTCGAAACCGCGATCGCCGACGCGCGGCAAACCGGGCCAGACGGAATGATTTTCTTCCCAAGCGATGTCGTAGACTCCGGGACTGACCTGCATGATACGGATGTGATCTTCGGACGAGCCCGTTGGTTGCCGCGATTGCAGCAGGTACAAGCCAACGTAACTGCTGCCGATGATCGGCTCGCTGGTTATCGGTTCGCCGTTTTCCGCTTCACCCATGTCGAATCGTTGGTTGTGTTCGCTTTGCAGCACCGTCGCCGCATATTCCCATTCGCTGGGCATGACGCCGCCGACAGCGCCCGAATCGCCGTCCATGACGAACAATCCGAAGGCCCGCAGTTCGGCAGCGCCCTTCAATTGCGTGATCTGCAATGACACGTTTTGCGCTAACTCGCCTGGCAATTGAATCAGCGGCATGCTGACAAATCCTGTCGTGTCGACAGATGTGCTGCTACCTTGATCTGTTTCCGCAGCTGCATTCAGAGGCGCACGACTTCCACTCAACCGATTGATCACTTGCAGCACATCGATCGCAGAAACGACTCCGTCGCCGCTGACGTCGTAATACGGCGGTTGATCCATCACACGGTCAGGCAGATTTCTGGGGGCATCGGAGTTGAGGTAATTAATGCCCAACAGCGCATCGATTGGAGATACCGCTCCGTCAGCGTTGACATCAAGCCGATCAACTGGGTTTTGCCAGTTGCCGACCAGCATGCGGCGATCTTCGAGCATTTCGAACAAGCGCAATCGACGACGGGACCATGATGGACCTTTTTTTCGGCGCATAACGGTGTAATCCACTGGCTGCATGAAATTGTTAGCTGGACACGGCCCACCGAGAGTTCAGCGGTTACGCAATGGTAATTCCAGTGCCATGCCAACTCAACTAGCTGGCTTTCCGGCCACCCGCGCTTTTGATTGTGTCACGGCATTAAGGACCTCTGCGGCTTCACCGCATACTGCAGCTACCATCTTCGCGAGAGATTCCAACTTGATTTGCTGGTAAGCGCACGGTGAAGTACGTGTTGACGGGGATGGTATCTTCGGGGTTTGTGTGATTTGGACTCTGGAGGTGAACGATGGGAA
>JAGQPD010000135.1 GCA_020426865.1 Planctomycetales bacterium | reverse complement strand
ATGCGGGGGAGCACACAAGGAGTGCTCGTCCAGAATAACGCGGGCGATCTCGTGATGGCCGACCGCAGCGAAATTGAAGGGGAAGTTGAGGCCGAAGTCGTTGAAACCTTCTCCCGCCCAATCACCCCGGAACCGTGTATCCGCGATTTGAGCCTCTGTCCCTACTGCGAATCACCGCTGGAAAACGCCGTCCAGCTGGCAGAAACCCTTTATCGCTGTCCCAATGACGCGTGCAGTCGCTTGCTCTATCTCGACGATGCACCGCAAGCGCCCGTCACCTGGAGTTGAGCCCGAATCTCCACGGACGGCGAACGACCGCTCTTTGGAAGCTCCCCAGTCTCGACCGACGATTGCCTATAAGAAAAGGCTCCGGGCCCAAGTCTGACACTTTCAAAGCCCGAAGCCAATTTCACCACGACTCGCTCAGGCGAGCCACTGCAATTGTTGCACGACTAGCGCGACGCGCCCTCGGCCGCACAACATGACGATGCCTGGCAGCACGTCCCAGAACATTCGCAGGCTCCGTCGTTGTCACAAGCGCAACCGGCGTCGTCGCAACCACATTGGTCGCATTCACACGGATCGCAGCAGCGACAGGCAGCTGCCACTTGATGACTTGCGTCGGCCGACGCCTGGTCGGTCAAATCGCCGAACATCCCCAAGGCAAACGGCATCAATGCCAACACCGCTACGCCACCCAATACCATCGAAAGCTTACGTACCATCTTTGTTCTCCTTGCGCAAAATACGTATTCGCGCTGAATACATAGCTGCAAAAAGTTGCCTACAGAAAAAAACAAACGAGCTATTGTTTCGCGAAATGAAGAATGAACATTCCACGCATGAAGCCATTAATTCCGCCAAACACACAGCCGCGCCTGGCGGCGATTGTTGGTAATCTCGCACGGACAAAGAAGCTCAGTCGCAGCGAATTTGTCCGCAGGAAATGGGAGGAGGATCGCCGGACCACCCAAACAGACATGTCCGACGAGTGATCCTAGCTGCATCGGTCCATCCACCACGGCCACTCGTTCAGCCGAGTCGACACATTGGCACTTCGATTGGTTGCACGGATTTGATGACGGACCGGAACCGTTGCCCCGATCTGCAGACGACTGTTGGCAACAGCGCCGACCACCATTACTACGATTGCCATTAGAATTTCTACGGGCTGCATCGGCTTGCACACCATCGTGACAGCAAGTGCATGGTGTCGCGACATGGCAGCGGGCAGTGCCATTGCAAGGGCTGCCCGATTCGTCCGCCCCCCGGATCCCGCAGCACACGTTCCGCTCGGCCGCCGGACAGATACACAAGTTCAACGGCAGAAGCGGCGGCACAGAAAGTGCCAAGACGATCCCCCATATCAAGGGTGTGCGGCCGTAATGCAAGACTCGAGTCACCATGCCGGAATTCTCTGCATCCCACCCTTTCCGGTCAAGAGGGAAAATACTCCGCGAGTCTCGAACCTCCATGACGTCCATGGTGGCCGATCAACCCCGGAAAAACACGAGCGGCGAATTGCAGCCGTCAGTCGGCCAATCGCCGTACGTCGATCGCGGTATCCGCCACAATCGTTTGCAGTATCGTGACGATCGCATCGGCAAACCGTTCGGCGCGTAACGACGAGATCACCGGTACGGGGTGGAGAAACGATAGAGACAGCCGGTTTGCCAATGTCAGGCCAAACAGCGCCATGCAGACACCGAAGGCGTGTTGGCTGGTCAGCGTATGCATCCCGCGAATGCGCACGGCTTCGTTGTCGTGCAACCCGGAAATACGACCGAGATTGGAAATCCCGATCGTATCTGTTCTTCCTCCGCGTGCGTTATTAGCACTTCGGCGCATCATCATTTCTGCGGCCCGATTGAGCCACAGTCGCTGGGTCGCGATAATGGTGGGAGGCATGCCGCAATGGCGGATTCGTCGTTGCATATCGCGGGTACAGCGGCGAGCCAATTCCCAAAACGGTTCGCGTCCAGACAAACGATATCGCAAATCGACCCAATAGATAAAACAGCCCACAAGCTCTTGAGGCAACGGCGGGACGACTCGCCGCCGTAAATCGCAATTCGCGTGCACGCTCATCGATTCGCGCGACGCCCCAATCTCCCGCCAGGCTCTGGTCAACATCGCCGCACACAACGCACCGTACACACTGGTGCCTTGAGATCGGCACATTTGAAACAACAGTCGTGAATCATCCGCGCTTAACGACCGAAACGTGGCAGATGATCGCCGTGCGTCGGCATCGGCAATTTCATCCAATTCGAACAACGCGGCCGGCGGAAGGAACGCCTGTCGATACACGTTGATCCAAAACCGCAGACAACGCACCCAATTCTGATCCGTGCAGAATCGATCGGCCGAGGGCGTCAGTGATAATGGTGTGACGATGTGATCGGCAGGTGAAGCGAGCAGTGTCACAATCTCGGTGATAATCTGAGTCGCACTTCGTCCATCTCCAATCGAGTGGTGCATCGCCAGAATCAACTCACTCTCGGCCTCGCCTTCGCGGCGAACCCAAATGATCCGCCAGAGCAACTTCCCTTCATCGTAGGGGACGCTCGCCCAACGCAACATCACTCGCTGCCACTGTCCGGCATCCTCCCGGTCGACAACAATGAGCTCAACGTCGTCGGCCGATCTGCTGACGTGAAAGCCGACAAGTCCCCCCTGTGTCCCGATGGAGGCACACAGCAGCGGATGTCGCAGTTGTACGCTCCGTACCGCACGACGCAGAACTTCCAACTCAATGTCACCATCAAGCAACACCGCTCGGGCCATCTGAAAGCCACCGAAGCGATGGGCCGACCGCAGCAGGTGCTCGACAAAGCCAAGCGGTCGAAAACCGGCCGACTCGCTCGGCATCGAAAGATGTGGGTATCTCGCCACGGCGACTTACCTCGCACAACCATGTCATGGACTGTCATCGAGTGCGCCACCTGCGAACCCACTTGCATTCTAGTTCCCCGACAAATCGCTTTCCAACCAGGAAATATGCTCCATGCTCCGCAAATGTCCGCTTCGCGAGGCGCCTCCCAAGATCAGCAGCGACCTCTCGGACATGGGGAGCATCCGGTGGAAGAATCGAGATTCCGCGCAATGGCCAGCAGTATGCCAATCGCTATCCACAGCCGCCAACGCGTAAATCACGCCGTCCGAGCCGCCAGCCAACAGGCGCCCGTCAAGATTCCAGGCCGAGACTCCAAAGCCGTTCATCCCTTCGCCCGGGAGCGACGCCACCATCGTCCATTCTTCTTTTGCCGGGTCGTAGACGTTGACCTCACGCGACACAGCCCCGGAATTATCGATCCCACCGATTACCACTAACTTGCCGCCAAGCTGCCCCGCCGCAACGGCTCGCCGCATGAGCCCCGGCGCCCTGATCGACCGCCACTGAGCACTTTTTTCTCCCTGGGCACCTTCTTCGCCCATCCGGATCGTACAGATTGTGTCGTGCCACTTGCCGTCACTGTTACCCATCAAGGACCATCCGCCTGCCACATACAGCCGATCGCCAATCACGACGGCATCGTGAGATGAGCGTGATTGGGGGAGCGGAGGGAGAGATCGCCATTGTAGTGACGAGGGGTCGAAACAGGAAAAATCGTCGACCGAATACAATTGCTCATCGTCACCCGCTCGATTCTTAGCGGTCATCCCGCCAATACGATAAACGCGACCGGCATACGACACCATCGCCAATCCCTGAACCGGTGTCTCCATCGGCAACTCCTCCCACGCGCCGTCCCGCTGGCCAATACGGGCAAGCGGAATGCGAAGAAATTGTGCGTGCAGATTGTCCCGCGAATGATCGTGAGCCTTCCCTTGATGGCCGCCGTAGACATACAGGTATCCGTCACAGACCGCCGCGCCGAAGCTGGAGATTGCCACCGGAAGTTCCTGACGTGCGGCTTGAGAGACTATCTGACGTCCCTCCTTCGCGGGCATCTCAATCGTCATGGTCGCAATGTTCGTCACCGATTGATAGCTTTCGCTGTTCCACACTCCTACCTCGCCATCTCGTTTGTCACTGACGGACACACCGAGCAAACCCGCCGGAATCTCGTTCAGAGTAATCCGCCCTCGCTCGTCGGCAACGATCTCTCGACGCTCGCCACTGGGCAGATAGAGGTTCGCCTGAGCCTTTGCCAGCGGCGTCGCCTGCCGAACGATCTGTAGGACAACTGTGCCCGGCCCACCAGCTTCCACAAGAACGATCTCCAGCGAAAGCGGTTCGGCGTCCTTGGCTCGCGGATCCTCGCGCCGGTTGGCCCAGACATGTTTCGCCACATAGTTCAGCAGCGTGCCGTGATAGACGCCGTAACGGACCTGCGTTTCGATCGTGCCCCGCGCGGGCAACGCATCTGTGCCACGCCTGCCCACAAATTCAGCTTCGTCGCGAATTACGGTCTTTAACGACTTCTGCTGGCCCCCGTCACGAAGCGCTACGTCCAATTGCTGCCAACGGTCGGGCCAGTGATACGTGCGGTCAGATGGCGACTCACCAAAGTAGGCGATCGCCTCCCGGCCAGCAGCGGAGTTTTCCGATGCCAGCCACAAACTGTGTGCCGATGCACGGTTCGAGACGACCAATGCAACCAACACCCAAACGCAACAAACAAGCCGCTTCGACATCTTACGATCCGCCCAGTCGTGCCCGATGTTCGTCATACGCATCCCCATAACCTTTCCTTTCGAAATACTTGGATCGGAATCGCCGACGCGACGGCGTCAGCTATCCCACTGGAACAAATTTGGTCAATTCAATCTTGCCTCACATCGGCTTCGCCACCGGCGCGCGTAACTAGTGCCGAGCGGATGGTGGGATTGAGATCGTCCGTCAAGAGCCTGACCGAACCATCGAGCACGGCAAACTGCACGCCGGCTGCGTGATCGCTGCGAAAAACACGGGCGCTGTACGGACTAAGGTGGTCCTGGATGTTGTTGTATAACTGGGGAAACTCCGCCGACATATGCCCCCAGGCATAGAACCAGTAGCCATTGGCCCAAGTTGTGTCGCCCCAACGCGATTGCCCCTGCTGCTCCGCACAATCCGCCCACAGATAGTCTTGATGTCCGTAGTTGATCTCGCCCATCAACAGCGTATGCGCTGTGCCATCCTTGATATGTTGCCAATGCAATCGATACGGACGCCCGTCGACAGGCGTAGCAAAGGCTCCGTCCAAGTGCATGTGCCCCGCGTATCGGGTACGACTGGAGATCACGTAGCTACCTGGAGCAAGCCGTTCGCCACAAGCTCGGTGCGGCACTTCGCGCGGTAGCGCCATCGTCGGACAAAGATAGACAGGTTGCACCCGTTCGGTAACTTGTAGGTTTTTCGGTTCGTCAATTGCCAACGACGTGTCGTAGCGATCAAACGCCGCCGTCTCCTCCAAATACGGCAGGAGGATCACCAGGGTACTGCCGCGGTTTTCAAACTGCGTTCCCAATTTCGGCGGCGGCAAGTGCCGCTCGGCCGATGCGTAATTCTGCGTCGCCAATCCAATTTGACGGAGATTGTTGGCGCATTGCGTCCGCCGCGCCGATTCGCGAGCGACTTGTACTGCTGGCAACAACAACCCGATCAACATCGCCACGATCGCGATCACGACCAACAGTTCC
>JAGQPD010000134.1 GCA_020426865.1 Planctomycetales bacterium | reverse complement strand
TGTCCTTCCAGACCGTGTAGTCCGCTGCGTCGACCGCGCCGTTCTGGTTATAGTCGCCCAACAGTGGCACCACATCAACAAAAGGCTGGTCCTGTGCCGCGGCTTTGTCGAATGCCGCGGCAATCAGCGTTCGACCAGGCCCACCGTCACCGCCAATCGAATCGTCGTCATTGATCGCTGCGCCTACACCCGCAAAACCACTGACATACGTGTCGTCCGTCGCCATGACGCTCACCAATTCGTTCATCGATGAATCGTAAACTTTGCCACTGAGCTGATTGCCGATGGCAGACAATTCCAACACATAGCTGGCATTGGGATCGAGCACAATCTCGGTCGAACTGCCGTCGCCCAGCCCGGAAACAAAGCCGAAATCGGAACGCACCAGGTCAACTTCGCCGCTGTTCATGTCCAATGCCAGGACGTATCCGCTGGCACCGTCCGTCCTGGCAACTACAAACACGTCATTGTTGCCTTGGACCGCTGTGCCATTGAAATTGATATTCTGGATCGAGGAAACGGTCGCGCGCAAATGCACTTCATCAGCAAAAAATAGCGATTGACTTGGCTGCGTCAGTCCTGGCACCGCGACGGCAAATTGATTGAAAGATCCCAACGCCGCGAAGGCGGGATCTCCGGCCAATTGCAATTGGCCGTCGACAACGCTGTCCGATACGAACTGGATGGGATTCATCGTGAAATCATCACCAGCAAAGTCCCAAGGGAGGTGCAGCCCACCCTCAAAGTCATCGCTCCACTCGACCCCCGTTGCGTGGGGAACCCCAATCTGCCACAGAAATGCCACCAACGCAAATGCAGCAATCGACTGCCATGAATCCCGTACCATCATCACTGTTGCTCCCGTCTAATTCGGCAGAAAAGGCTCTTTTTCCACGCCTCACGCACCCCATCGTTGGCCTACGCCAGTCTAGTCGCAGTTGCCAAATATCTCAAGAATTTTTCACAATCAACTGTGAAAAATGTCACATAGTGGGGGTGCCGGGGGGGCGAACGGAGTAGCGTTCGAACGGGGGAGCGTTCGAAGGATCGGCCGGAACCGAGCTAGGCCTCGATCTTGTTGATCCGGACGCGAGTAAAGACTTGTCGATGTCCGGTTTTACGACGCGAGTTCTTACGGCGGCGAAACTTTTGGATCACCAACTTTTCGCCCATTTGGGCACCCAATACCTCCGCGGTCACGGTGGCCCCGTCCACAGTGGGCTTGCCGAGCTTCACACCGGAGTCGCCGGAAACGGCCAATACGCGGTCGAACTTGATCTCGTCGCCTTGTGAAACATCCCGGAAATCGATGTTGAACTGCTGTCCCTCTACGACTCGGTACTGCCGGGACCCGTCGGCGATGATCGCGTACATGGTACTGTTGCCTACTTAGAAAAATGCATTGGTTACGAACTTCTGGAAAACATGGGGATGTCGTTGAGGCCTCCAGGGTGTTCCATGGGGCCGGGGACTGGATCCCGAGCGAGCCCCATAGGATATCGAATAGGGGGTGGACCGTCGACCCCTGTCCGGGAAAAAATGCCTCTCAGGCGACGCCAAGCGGTCGACCATCGGCGTCGAAGCATTCCAGTTCCATATGTTCGGGGAAGAGCCCCTCGCTTCCGAGAATCTGGACGACAAGGTTCCCCTTCTCCTCAAGATTGGCCAATTCTCGGCGTTTTCGGTTGTTCAAGTACGATGCCACGGCCTCGTTAACCCGCACCGTCACGCGGGCAATCCGCGGTTTTTGCACGGCCAGCATCAGCTTGCGAACGACTTCAATTGCCATGCTCTCGGGACTTTTGACCATCCCCCGCCCGGTACAACAGGGACAATCCTGAAACACGCTTCGTTTTAGGCTGGGACGAATTCGTTGCCGGGTCATTTCGATCAGTCCAAACGGGCTGGTACGGAGGATCTTGGTCCGTGCCCGATCGCGTCGAACCGCATCCCGAAGGCAACGTTCGACATCGCGACGATGACGTTCTTTGCGCATATCGATGAAGTCGTTGACGATCACACCGCCGAGGTCACGTAGCCGCAATTGTCGGGCAATCTCTTTTGCCGCGGCCAGGTTCAACTGGTAGGCCGTTTCTTCAGCCGACTCATCCGTACGAAAACTACCGCTGTTGACGTCGATCGCCACCAGCGCCTCGGTTTGATCGACAACGATCGAGCCTCCCTTGGCCAGCGGCACTTCGCGGCGATGGATACGAGCGATTTCCTCGTCCAATCCGTATTTGTGAAACAACGGTTCGCGACCTTCGTAAAGGTGCAGGCGGTTGACATGGCGAGGCATCACCAATTGGAGGAATTCCTTCGCACGCTCGTATGGCTCGGCAGAATCAATATGAATCGCATCGACATCATTGGTAAAGATATCGCGGATCGTCCGGATGATCATATCGCTTTCTTCGTAGATATCGATGGGCGCCGAGTTCTTCTTAATGCGGCGCACGATCACTTTCCACAACCGCAGCAGATACGCCATATCGCGCGACAACTCGCGACGCGTCCGTTCGATACCCGCCGTGCGGACGATAAACCCCAGACCTTTGGGAGGATTGAGTTCCAGCAAAATATCGCGAAGGCGTTTGCGAGCGTCCTCGTCTTCGATCTTACGAGAGACACCTACGCGTCCTAACGCGGGCATCAACACGAGATATCGACCGGGGATACTAATATAGGTGGAAAGGGTTGGGCCTTTGCTCCCCATCCCCTCCTTGATCACTTGTACCAGCACCTCGTCGCCACGCCGGAAGATCTCTTGGATCGGCGGTTTTACTCGCGGCCGATCGCCGGGCCGGCGCCCACGCTGCCGCTGATTACCGCGTCCTTCATTACCGCGTGCTTCATTGCCGCGACCCCCGGCGTCATCGCTGTCCTCATCCTGTTCCCGATGGCGTCGCCGGCCGTCGCGGGGCACGATCGGCTTTTCGGGATCGTATCCCCCTTGCCGAAAATACTGTGGTTCAACGTCACTGATGTGCAAAAACCCGTTCCGTCCGACGCCAAAATCAACAAATGCCGCCTGAATGCTCGGCTCGAGATTGACGATCTTCCCCTTGTAAATATTGCCAACGTAGTTGTCCTGGCTGGCTCGTTCTATGTACAACTCCTCGAGAATTCCATCCTCAACGATCGCGATCCGACATTCTTCAGTCTGAGCGACGTTGATCAACATCTCCTTCTTCATCGGGCATGATTCTTTCGTGGTCTGCGGTTGATCTGTGGCAGCTCATCGAAGGTAGAGAATGGGTATTGGGCATGGCATTATCCTCGTAGCTCGACCGAAGTACGGACCAACTGGCAACCTTCGCGTTCCAAGTCAGCGATCCCCAATACCTGCAGTATTTCGCGAGGCTTGCACGATGCCGTTGGACGAGCGATCTGGACCATTCGTAGGTTTCCGTCAGACAGCTCCATTTCGGCGATATCACTTCGCAAGTTCAACTGATCCTCGCGCCCTGGGCGCTTGATCCAATACTCCGACTGACTCATCAATTCTTCCACTGCCCTGCTAACGGCGACTCGCCGCGATTCCGGCACCGGAATCTCATACACCATTCGCTCGACCTGGGCCTTCGGAGCGTCGGGAGCGAGGATGTCCAGGCTGTGGATAACCAACCCGTCCGGCAAGACGGGGAACAATCGTGCTGCCAACTCGTCGGCAGTCAGCGGTTCACTCAACTCCACCTCAAGCACTTCATTGATTCCCACGATCCCCACCGCCAATGCCAGCGGAAAACTAATTCGCGGCTTGGGATGAAAACCGTCGGACATGCTCAACGCTATTCCGGCTCGACGAAAGGCTCGCTCCATCGTGCGCGCCAGATCGCGATGGCCGATAAAACACAAATCTCCCTGTTTTTGAAATCGGATACGCACTCGTTGTCGTATCGTCATGGTCAACCAACCAGACGACGTGTCTGGTCTACGAATTGTTTCAATGGCTTCAACTCTGCGTGGCTATCACTTCAAGAGTCATAGCTCTGCTTCTACGTCCGTCTTCTACCGTTTTTACCGTCTTCTCATCACGATCGTTATTTTCTGCTCTTCGGCTCACGGCGCTTCCCGTAATAGCCGGCCGTGCCGGCCAGTCATTACAACCGGCCAGTCATTACAACCGGCCAGTCATTACAACCGGCCAGTCATAACAACCGGCCGGTAAAACCATACCGGATTCTTGGGCGACGGTCCATACGCATCTGGCGATTCTACCGGTTCCCAGCCGACTTCGCCTCCCCCCCAAGGGCCTCCAGGCTCGCCGGCACCACCAAGGCCAGCTCGTCCCGCAAGTACTGTTCAACCTCGTCCGCACTGTCCAGCTCCAACGCACGCTCGGCCATCTGGCGGCAATGCGAAAGCTTCAGCGCCCGCACGATCCGCTTGATTTCCGGAATCGCCGACGGGGGGACGCTCAACGACCGCAATCCCAACCCCAACAACAACCCCACAAATAGCGGGCTGGCACTCATCTGACCGCACAGAGACACCGGCTTGCCAAACCGCTCAGCCAATCCCACGGCCGTGTGGATCATCCGGATGACACTGGGGTCGGCGGCACTGTAGAGCGACGCCACGTCCTTATTACTGCGATCCACCGCCAATGTATACTGGACTAGGTCGTTGGTCCCGATGCTGATGAAATCGACTTCCTTGAGGAATCGGTCGAGCATCACGACGGCAGCTGGCACTTCGACCATGATCCCGACAGGGATTTCTCGGTTAATCGGGACCCCTTCGCGATCGAGGTCATCCATGCAATCCCACAGCAGTTTCCGTGCCTGTCGCCATTCGGTGAGCGTACTGATCAAAGGGAACATGACCCGGAGATCGCCAAAATGGCTGGCCCGCAATATGGCTCGCAACTGCGTCCGAAACACGTCGGTATGTCGCAATGACAGGCGGATACTCCGCAGCCCCAGGAAGGGATTGCGTTCGTAGCTGTGGTCGCGTTGCTCGTCAATTTTGTCGGCGCCCAGATCGAGCGTGCGGATCGTGACGGGTTGCCCGTGCATGCCATTGACGACGGACAGGTACGCGGCGAAGTGCTCCTCCTCGTCGGGTGGTGCGGCGCGGTTCATGTAGAGGAATTCGGTGCGATACAGGCCGATGCCATCGGCGCCGTTGGCGCGCGCCGCGACGACATCGTCGGCAAGTTCTATGTTGGCCTGGATCGCGATGCGCTGACCGTCGCGCGTCGTTGCCGGTTCTGCGCGTCGCCGCCGCAGCTGGTTGGTGCGCGTTGCTGCAGCGTCACGCAGCGACTCGAAATACGCCAGCATCGTGTCATCGCAGTCGGCCAGCACGACGCCGTTCTCTGCATCCAGGAGCAGGTGTTCGCCGTGCTGCAGGCAGGTCGTCGCGCAGCGCGCACCGACCACGCCGGGCAATCCCAGGTTGCGTGCCAGGATCGCTGTGTGCGACATCGGGCCGCCGTAATCGGTGACGAAACCGGCGACGCCCTGGTTCTTCATGAGGATGACGTCGGCGGGCGTGAGGTCTTCGGCGAGCACGATCTGTCCCTGCAGACTGCCGAACTGCGGCTCGTGTTGCTCGAGCAGGATATTGACGATGCGGCTGACGACGTGGTCTATGTCGTCACAGCGCGTGCGCAGGTACGAGTCGTCCATCTGCTCGAAAACCCGCACCAGGGCATCGCGGTGCTGCTGTAGCGCCCATTCGGCGCTGAAGCCCTCGTTGCGGATCAACTGGATCGGCTGACTCGACAGGGCCTTGTCTTCGAGCATCAGCAGGTGGGTGTCGA
>JAGQPD010000133.1 GCA_020426865.1 Planctomycetales bacterium | reverse complement strand
ACCAACTCGCCAGAGACGGGATTCAGGTTCAACGAGGAGAATAGAGAGGGGGCCGAGTTGCCGGTGATGCTATACGAACGGTGGGCAGGCAAGCTGTCAATATCGGAAAAATAGGGAGCCAAATTCACGACACGCGGTGTCGAGCCTTCAACGACGTTCAGGTCGGGAATCGAAGTGGCGGTCGGGCGGTCCGGCACCGACTGGACGTTGACATGAAACGTCGATGTCGCGGTGGCACCTGAGGGATCGATCGCCCGCACCGTGATGGCGGATTGGCCAAAGGCATTGGGGGCATAGTCGAGGGTCAGCTGTTTGGTCGCCTGATGGAAAGAAACGGAAGAAAAGATTGCTGGATTAGTGACCGTGCTGATGGTGTAGGTGAGTCCCTGCGGATCGTCAGCGTCGGAGAACATCGATGACAGGTTCAAGACTGTGTTCGGTGCGTCTTCGTTGACGTTTACGTCGGCAATGCCGTGAGCGACTGGCGGATCATTGACCGTATCGACGGTCACGGTGAACGTTGTGCTGGCACTGTAGTTTTCCGCGAGGAATGTCTTCAGGGCTCGATACCAGCCATGGCTGGCGTGCAGATTCTCCGTACGAATCGAGGGGTCCCAAAGAATGATGCCATCCGAAAGGGAAGCGGATGTCCGCAGTTGCTGGAGGAAAAACTCTTCTTCAAGATACTCCACACCCGCTCCCCGAAAACTGGGAGCCAACCAGGAATAGACCGGCTTGCCAAACTTGCGCGCCTCGGCGATGTTGTACTCTGCGTAGATATCCCATGCTGCAGTGTCCGGGTCTTCCGCGAATGGCAACTCCAAATAGATACTGTTGCCGCTATAGGTTCCGGTGGCGAAGTTGATCGCCGTACCATTGGGTTGGAATGCCAATTGGAACGAGGTGCCAGTGGAATTGACGACGTAATAGGTGTTACTGATTTCCAGTCCCCGAGGCAACGCGGTCGTATGGAAGCGAATGGCATCGCCGTTGGCAAACGCCGCCACGCTGGTGATCGTGTCGGTGGTTCCATTGAAGCTGACCGACGACCTCTCGTTCGTCCGATGATTGAAGCTGCGATAGAAGGTGTAGAGCGATGGTTGTATCGAGCCGACGCGGTCACCTAGCACTCCGCCACCAACCGAATCAGAGAGTGGAACAGTGCGATATTCTTCGTTTCTGGCCAGCCAACTGTTATAGGCGTCCGTGAATTCAGTGGCGTGATTGGTGTACCAACTGGTGACCCCCGCCGCCAGGTCCTTTTGCAGGTGGTCATAATTGAGCGGGTTCCACCAGTTGCGTTCCGGCATCAGTCGATAAAATCCCATCAGCGGCAGGTCGGGACGTACGGCGTTGGCAATGTTCATCACATGTGCCAGGTTGTCGCGACCGGTCGGCGTATTCTCGTATTCGGGTAGCTCGATGTTGAACGTGACCGGAACGGTCGGGTCGACATCGGCGAAATACTGTTGCATTGCCCAGGTGAGCTGCGCCTCGTCGATATGGCTGAAGTCGTAGCTGCCGTTGACGTTGTCGAACATGGCAAAGTAGCTGACATACGTCAGAGGTTTCATGCCCATCGCATTGAAATCGGGGTAGTCGACTCCCACGGTGCCAATGAAACGATAGTAGACAGGGACGCCGGCTCCCGCGGTAGTCCGTTCCACGTAGGCTCCGTTGCTGTCCGTAGCACGCAACGTTAACTCAGCGGTACCACTGACATTGGCCGCGTAGGTCAGTGTCAATGTTCCGTGCTGCTGATCGATCAGGACCGACGAAAACAGACCCGGATTGGAATTGTGTGTTACCGAGTACGTTAACTGGCTGTCGGCATCTTCAAGATCGTCAAACGCCGAGAACAGGTCGATCACCGTTGCTGGCGAATCTTCCGTGACACTGATGTCGAGGAAACCAGTGGTGGTGGGCGCGTCGTTGACGGGAGTGACAGTGACGTTGAACGCTTCGACGGTGGTGTGCACGCCGTCGCTGACATGGATTTCGATCGCCGTAGGACCACCGTAGCGGTCGTCGGCTGGGCGAATGAGGATTGTTCGCTCAGCGCCGGTTCCTTCGATACTGATGTTTTCCAGTGGGATCAAGGTCGTATCCGACGAGTGAACCGATACGATGAGTTCCGACAATGGAGTGTCAGCGTCGGTGATGGTGAAGAGCAAGGACGGAGTGGCCGTGTCTTCAGCGATGGTAATGTCGGCGATTGACGATAGGGACGGGGCGTGTACGCCGGCGGCGTTTTCGGGGGTTGGTATTGGCACGTCGATCATCAGCGGTGTGGCGCTGCAGAGGACGCGTTCCTCCAGTTGGGTCACGTCGATACCACCGTCCGCTCGACCGCGCGAGATACTTTCGGCAAGCCTAGGGTGGGAAGCGGCATTCAAGATGCCTGTCCGTTCCACGGTATCGGCTCCCCAGGCAAGCCACGAGCGCAGCGATTTGATCATTGTCGAGTTCATCGGCAAAATCAGAGAAGGGGTGCAGAACAGGGGGTCGGGCCATACAATACAAAGCCTACCTCATGAGCTGGGCGTGCGTTGGAGTCGGTTGACATCTTCCGGATCAATCCGATCCTCCGAACCGGATCGATGATGCCAGCCATACCGAATGTGCTGGCTGACGTTCAAAGTGGTTCCCTGGTGCCTCCGGCGGCTTGAATACTAGGTGTGTGAAGAGTGCGTGGTCAATGGGGCACGTGGTCAATGGGGCATGGTTGGTGGTGGTTTTGCCAGCGAGGATAATGAAGATGACGGTTTGGGTACATTCGGTGGCGCATCCTGATCTCCAGCCGTGTGCGATGCCGGACAGTTTTCGGACGGAAATTGCCTATTTCATGACCCCCCGCGACGCTCCCGGGATCCCTGTCTTGGGACCGGGGGAGTACTGGATCGATTTGGCGGAATCGCGAACTTGGTTGGAGGATTTAATAGTCCAGGTGGTTTCTCCGTTGGACGCGGCGGCCAAGGCAGAAATCGAGTTGTCGGAAGACCACGAGCGGTGGTTGGAGTGGATGGTGGCGCACGAGGCACAGCACGTCCGGCTGCGGTCTGACGGATAATCGTTGACGTCGGGACTGGGGAACCGTTGGTGCCCGAGTATGGCTCGCGAAATAGTCGGATAACCGTTAGACTCACTACAAGATGCGGATTGCAGCTCGATCGGCGTCCTCCTGGTCGGTTTCTTGCTCGTTACGTGCGGTAAAGATTGAGGGGGGTGGCTACAATAGCAATTCTAGGGGCAGGCGCAACCGGGAGTGGTTGGCAACTTTAGCCGGCTCATAGACTAGAGCCGCGTCGGGACAATCGTCAAACAGTTAATCAATGGGGAAATCACCATGTTTCGTACCAAGGGAAATTCTCAAGAGACACTTGTGTGTCTCTTGTTCGGGTGGCAATCGTGTGCGAGGATCATCATGTTGACCGCATGTGGGGTGGCGGGGACGTTCACCACCACAGCGGCCCAAGAAGGTGGAGATCTTGTCAAGCAGTTGATTGGCAATGCCGTGGGCGATGTGGGGCCGCAGTACAAGGACGTGGAAGACGCGATCACTCGTTTTCGTTATCGTGATTTCGATGGTGCGCTCGATTTGCTCAAGACCGCCAAGCAAAAGAACCCTCAGCTTGCTCCGGCCTCGGTGATGATGGCCCAGTTGTACGTTGCCGCAAAGGATACCAATGCGGCCCGCGAGGCGCTGGAGCGTGCGGTGACGGAAAGCCCCAAGGATCCCGAAGCGTATGTATTGTTTGGTGAAAGTGCCCTTCAACAGCGGCGGTTGGCCGAGGCTGAATTGCTTTTCGCCAAGTCTCTGTCACTTCTTGACGGCTTCAGCGAAAACCCCAAGCGAAAAAAAGATCTTGCGACAAGGGCAAGTATTGGCGCCAGTGCTGTGGCCGCGTCGCGTGACAATTGGAGCGGTGCGCTAGCTGCCTTGGAAAAGGCGGTTGCGGTGGACCCTCAAAGTGTTAACGCCCATACGCGTATCGCGCGTGCTCAGTTCGAATTGGGCGCTAAAAACAAAGATGACGAACTGATTAAGAAGGCCTATTCCGAGTTGCAAGAGGTTTACAAGCTCGACAGCTCCCAACCCCGTCCAGAAATTAACATGGCGCTGCTTTATCAGCAGCACCCGGAGGTCAACGGTGCCGATCAGCTCGCACAGAATCTGATGAGCAAGGCGGCCGAACGGGACGCGAACAGTGAAACGACGCAGATGCAAGTCGCGCAATGGGCCCTGGAAAACGGGAATGTGGCTTTGGCGAAACAGTGTTTGGATGCGGCGAAGAAAATAAATGCCAGCTCGTTCCAAGTCAATCTGCTCGACGGATTGGTGGCACGATTCGAAAAAAATCTCGGAGTGGCCGAGGTGGCATTCGAACGGGCACACCTGTTGCAACCGTCCAACGCCGTCGTTACCAATCAACTGTCGATCGTCCTGGTCGAGCAAGAAGACGAAGCCAAACGCCGCAAGGCGCTGGAATACTCCCAACAAAATGCTCGGTTGTTCACCGACATGACCCAACCGGTGGCTCGCGAAGCTGCGATTACTTTCGCCTGGGTGCTGTTCCGCCTGGGACAAGTCGGCGAATCCGAGCGTTTGATCCAACAGGCATTGGCCGCAGGTAATGTGACTCCCGATAGCGCCTATTTCGCCGCGAGAATCCTCGAGCAACGTGGCCGGACGGACGAAGCGGCGCGTTTGATCAAAACCACGCTCGATGGAAAAGCCGCATTTCCCTATCGACAAGAAGCGACCGAGATGTTGTCACGCTTGGGTTCCGCGGCCGGCGGTTGATCCACCGTCCAACCAATAGTTGCGATAAACAAAAAGGTCCTGATACCACAATCCATTGTTGTATCAGGACCTCATTTTCGAAACGGGCCACGGTAAGGCGGCCCGCCCCTCCCGGTAAACTCTACTCTCTGTATCGGCGAATCGGCGCCTGTCCCTTCAGGGGAATCTGGCCACCTCTAATGATTTTTCTTGCTGATCCGAAAAAGTACAAAAAAACGAGCGTTTGCCCTTCTTGGCAAACGCTCGTCACTGGAAGTTCCGCGAAACAAGTCGGGATCACACGGCAAATCTACGCAACAGTATCATGCATCAGTAGTATCACGCATCAGTAGTATCACGCATCAGTATCACTGTCTTCAAGGTTGTCGTCTTCGAGGCTGTCACTATTCAGGGCGGGTGGATCGAGGCTGTCATTGGCGCTGGGGAGTTCCTCTGGTTGGTCGTCAATGGCCGATGGCGAGTTCAAAAGTGGCGGATCTTCGACGGCCGGAGCCAAGCTATCGTCTGGCACGAAATTGTTGCTTCCATATTCGGCTTGAGGAAAGTAGTTTGCGGGGTCCGGAGCCGGTTCGATCGTTGTCGGGACCGGTTCGGGCGGCAAGGGTGCATCCTGCGGAGGCAATGCGGGGGTGCCGGTGTCAACGTTCGCCGGACTACCGCCACACCCGTTACAACTGTCACAGGCCGGATTGGCCGGCGCGGCGTAAGACGATGAACCATCACAGGGTGCAGTCATTTGATACTGCTGCATTTGGCGGGCGCGCAGTCGATCCAAAAGATATCCGCCTTGGCAAGACTGGCACGCCGGCGCCGCGACCGGGGCCGCACATTGACCACTTTGGCACGGATTCTCGGCACAGAAGCCGGCCCACAGGGACTCCGGCGATGCACAACGAAGCCCCGTGCGGAATCCGTAACCGGCGGCAGGTGCTTGGCAACCAGTGGCCGGACCAAATTCGGCCCCGCCACCAAAGCCACACCAGTCTGCGACGGCGGTAGCCTGAAGGCCAGCCATCAGCATCAGCGTGGGGATTGCGATGTTCTTCATGATAGGGATGCTCCTAGGTAGGAAGGTAGGGTGGGATTCGGTGAGGTCGCTCAGGTGGGAAAGGGCTGTTGCCCAGGGGAAACATTGCATGCAGCGATGGCGTGTGCAAACGCAACACGTTGATTTTTTGCGACATAAATTGCTAATTGGACCGTAGAACCGGCGCCATGCCGATGATCTACGGATCCTGTACAATGCTTACTTCGTGCCGGTAGTTCGTAGCACTTCGTCGTTCGCGTCAACAACACAACATGGCCGACTGGTTTTCTCCTGCCGAAATGTTCCTCGCCACGGTCGTTTTGGCCATTCTCACAGCGGCGATCGTCATTTGGCAATCACCTCGGGCCCGGGGAACGACCCTCATTGCCCCCGTGGTGTGGTCTTTGGTTTCGATAATCGCGATTGTGCTTGCGGAATGGATGGGCTGGCAGGGGACAGACGGAGGGCGACTGGCGGCCCTGAGATTTTCCGCGGCCGTTACCACGTTCTGTCCGCCGATGGCTGTCCTTGGGGCGCGACGACCCCAGCATCTGGCCTGGCAGTGGATCGTGATTTCGTTGTGGGTGGTCTTGGCGCTCCCCGCCGCCGAAGCTTGTCTTGTGCGGCGTCAAGCGTCGTTGCAACTGCATGATGCACGCGGCTGGTTCTTGTGGGGCTTGATTTTGGTCGGTGCTGGAAACTGGTTGCTGACACGATATTGGCTTGCGGCGCTCGCGTTTGCTGGTGCCCAAGTGCTGCTCTTGACCGAGCACCTGCCGGGATGGCGAAGCGCGATGGGACCGACCGGAACATTTCTGGCAGTGTTTCTGACGGCGATCGGGGCCCTCGCGGTCGCCTGGCAAAACTGCCGCCCTCTCATGATTCGTTCTCGGGACGACCGATTGTGGCTGGATTTTCGCAATTCGTTCGGGATCGTATGGGGAGTGAGGCTTCAGCAACGGATCAACGCCAGCAGCCACCGGTATGATTGGCCGATCGTCCTGGAGTGGAGTGGTTTCGGCGTGAGAAACGATCGACCGAATGTGTCACCGACAATTCTCTCCGACGAGCACTCCGAGCAGTTGGAGCTGGCGTTTCAGACGATGTTGCGACGATTTGTCGATGAATCGTGGATTCGCCGCCGTGCGGATGCGACCGTTAGCACGCACTAAGCTCGCCGCTGATTCGAGTTGTCGTTCGCTTCGTGCGTAAAACGCGGCAAGTGTCGACGCAGAACCTCGTCGACGATCTGATTGCGAGGGAGCCCTTTCATGTGGGCAACCACGGCAATCTGGGCATTGACCTCCGGCGTCAGCGAGATTCCGCCGATTTCACCACCAGCCGTTGATCCGTGTGGAGTAGAATAAAGCCCCAACTCGGTCGTTGTCACCGAGTCATTCGATGGCGGCAAATCCGTTGTATTGCCCATGGCTGCTGCAGGCGTCGTCCGTCGCTTCACAGCGTGACCTTGTCTTGCCGCATCGCTTGCTGCTGCCGTTGCCTGCATTAGAGAAAGGCCGCCCCAGAGACCGACACCGATCGCCACGACCCCCATCATCGTGCTCAAGTTATGATTCGTCGTTGCGCTGGCAGCATAGCCGCATACGGAGGCAGCTAGCAGCAGCATCGCGGCTGCGTTTTGTTCCATGACAGTTTCGACTCAGCGATTTATTCGTGTCCAAGCAATCGATACTAGCCCGGCAATAGCGCGAACCAAATGCACGTACATTGGGCCATAGGGCGCCGCTCGGCGAGTGTTAAGCAGTATCGGTTAGCACGAATGTATGGCTTTAGTCAAACATCGTCACTCGCTCAACGCGAGGACCTACCGACAAGGCAACGCGGACAGGCAGTGGACCGCCCCCAACGGACAACTTACGCAGCCAGGGATTTGTACTGGGGCCTCAATGACATCCTTTTTCTGGGGCCTCAATGACATCCTTGTTGCCCTTCTATCGTTTGAATCTGGCGGTCACGGGGTTATGGTCTGAACCGGATTGTTCCAACACGTTTTGCCGAATGCGATACGATTGAGGGACATACCGTGTTGCCATCGACGGTGAACAGAAGACAAAATCGATCATCGAAAGATACGGAGGCTGGTTATAGGTAATCGTCTGATCGTCAGGCAACTCGTTGAGGAACGACTGCAACGGCAGTTTGTCGTTACCTACGATGGTCTTCAAGGTCTTACTGTCGATCGTGTCATTAAAGTCACCGCAAAGGACGATTTGTATTTGCGGGTTGGCAGCAAGAGCTCGTTCGTAAAGGGTTCGTAATTGTTGGGCTTCGGCCAGGCGAATCGGTTCAGCGAATTCACGACCGTCGGAATTGCTCTTCAGATGTACGACCCATAACTGGAAGGGAGTGCCTTGGTCTGGGAGGATTTCCACATCGAGCAGATCGCGATTGAAGCTGCGAGAGTGTCCCGAAGCGTCGGGGAATTCGAGGTGTCGATAGGAGGTGACTTTGCCAACGGGAGCGCGCGATAGAACACAAACGTCAATACCGCGGAGGTCGTTTCCTTCAAAGTGAACGACATGCCGATAGCCCATATCGGGGAGAAACACGTCGAGGAACCGTTCGAGGAATCCACGCGATTCAACTTCTTGCATTGCCAGGACATCCGCATTGATCGATCGGATGGTCTGAGCCAGTCGTTCCAATTCGGGGCGTGGTTTGGCGCGAGTCGTTTCATCTTGTGCGTAGGGGTCGTCGAAATCGTCAAACAAATTGCGCACGTTGAACGTGCCGACGGTAATCTCGTCGCCGATTGGCACGGAGCGTTGTTTGCGAGGAGTGACGTATGGGGGGAGGACGTCGACAATCTTTATGTTGTCAGGGCTAGCCAATTGAATTTGTGGAACGCCTTGATACAACGTCACGACGCCGCGGACAAGCACCGTCTTTTGTCGGTAGAGATTCTCGAGTGAATCCGGGAAATTCTCAAGTGCGTCAGAAAAAACCACCAACTTAAATACGTTTCGGTCCTGAGAAAAATTGAGAAAATGAACCCGCTGCGCGTGTCCGACTGCCACGATCGTGCCGCTTACCATCGCGGACTTTCCGACAACTTGTTTGGCGTCCTTCCAATCGACATGGGGAATCGCTTCATCGGGGGCAATTGCCGGTCCGTTCGCGCCGGCGCGAGTTTCGTCGGCTGGTCGATCGGCGACAGCTGTTGCGGGCACAGCCGAGTTCGTCCCCGCTTGATTGAGTGTTTGTCCGGTAACGGTGTGCGCGCGGCAAGAACAGGCAATGACGAGCAACAGTCCAGGCAGTCCCGTGGAAAAACGTCGAGCATTGAAGCACAGTCGGCGACTCATGAGGGACCTTTACCCGGGACGGCGAGAAGAGCATTGATCTGCGGCGCTGGCCGCAATATAGCAGGATGTGGCTATGCCGGCGAGTGCCCCGCTGTGGCACCCAAGAGATCGAACGTCGGTGCTGCAAGACTTTCACGGCGGGACCTGAACGCGTATACTTCATGGAACACCGTGTATCCGTCTTTGTACAGGAATATGCTGCTCATTGGGATTGCTTGGCCTGTTTACGCCTGTGGGATTAATCGTGTATCGCCGAAGTCGCCGTTGGTGCGTGTTGTTGTCAACATCGCTGGCGGGATTTCTGTTGTTACTGCCGTTGACGGGATACGGCCAAACCGGCGTTTCGATTTCGCCGGTGGCATTGGATCACAATGTAAAGGTTCGCCGAGTCTCGACATCCACGGACGGTGATTTGGATCGTCTGCAGGCTCGAATTGTCGAAGGCCAATGGGAAGAGGCGTTGGAGATCTTCCGCCGACTGTCACAAACCGACGGAGACGGATTGATTCTCGCGCCGTATGGCGAGTATCGGGCGACCCATCCGACCTACATTCCGTTGCGACAGTATCTGCAATGGCAACTTTGTCATTTGCCTCCATCGGCCCAGCCGTTGTTGAAATTATATCAGCAACGAATTGATCCGTTGGTTGAACGGCGATTGGCGAGGGTTCGCCAGTCGCATGACATTCGATCGATGGAGGAGTTGGTTGAGCAGTGGTTTGCCAGCCGTCATGGTGTCGTCGCATCCAGGCTGCTAGGGGAGTGGTATCTCGACGCGGGAATGCCGATGCGGGCACGGGAGGCTTGGACACGGATCCTTCCGGTGGACGCCGGCGATGCACAAGAACGTTGGAGTCATCCTGACGCCGACCCGGAGGGTGCCTATCTTCGGTCACTATTGATATGGGCTGAGATTCTAACGGGCGATCGCCGCAATGCTCGCGCGGAACTCGACGAATTGAAAACTCGATTTCCGAAGGCGAGTGGCAGATTTGCCGGACGCACAGGCAATTATTCAGAAATACTGGAACAACTTTGGCTTGCCTCGTCCGACTGGCACGCACGGCCTTTGAAGCGTACGTACGACAGCTACGGCGGGGGCCCCGACCGCGCCGCCGAATCGGAGTTGCGTCTATCAATGCGGCCAGAATTGCCCATGGAGCCCGTATGGCGACTTTCGATGGAACAAGTATCGGGGGTCGATCAAGCGTCGGAATACCTGCGCGGATTTCCCGACCGGCGCGTCGCGGAACGGTACGGCAAAGAGCTATCGATGTTTCCCATCGCCGACGCGGGACATGTCTATGTAGCAGATGGGCATCGGATTCGCCGTGTCAACCTCGTGACGGGAGTCGCGAGCGAGCTATATCCAGCCGATGGCGAGTTCGATGCTGCCACGGCGCGGGATGTGCCCCATATTGGCGTAATGCGGTACACACTGACCCGCCACAACGGGCGTCTCTTTGCTCGTAGGGGAGACCCGGTCACCGTGCATACGACGGCAACCTCCTCGCATCGGAGTGACCGGGGTTATTTGGTTTGCCTCGACGCGAACAGTGGTCGAATGCTGTTGGATAAGATCGGTCCGGAAACGGTGCAATGGACATTCGAGGGAACACCGGTCGCCGACTCGGAGCGACTTTATGTTGTGATGCGGCGAAGCGACGTCGTTTCGCAGCTCCACGTGGCGGCTTACGAGTTGGCAACGGGCAGACTGCAGTGGCGAACACAAATCTGTTCCGCCCAAACGCTGGGGCAGGGAGAAGTGGAGGAGATCTCCCATATCCTGCTCACGCTGTACGAAGGGCGGCTGTATCTCAATAGCGGGATGGGGACGGTGGCGTGCCTGGATTGCGATGGCAAGCTTCACTGGGTCACAAAATACCCCCGGCTTGGCACGTTGACTGCGTCGAGCCATGCCCCGGCCTGGCATGTATACCGAGATCTGGCGCCGTGTCTGGTCAGTCGTGGCAGAGTCTTTGCAGCACCATCGGATACCGAACAGCTTCTGGCGTTGGACGCCGCCGACGGGCGTCTGTTGTGGACCACGCGATTTCCGCAGGGCGTGTTTGACGGCGTGCATTTGATCGGAGCGACAGATCGACACTTGATTGTAACCGGTCGACGAGTATGGTGGCTGGATGTGAATACTGGCCGCTTGGCCGCCGACGTCACGTCAAACCCGTATCCTGCTGTGTCTCGATCGCACACGGTCGGTTGTGGCCGGGCAGCATTGGTGGGAGACTATATCTGGTGGCCCGCGATGGATGAAGAACATTTGCTGTTTATTATTAAAGCAAGAGACGGTCAGCAAGTGGCGGCGCCGATTTCATTATCGAAGCGAAAAGTGAAGGCCGGGAATCTGATGGTAGCGGAGAATCGCCTGTTGATTGCTGCGGCAGACGAGCTGGTAGCGTTTAGTCTTGAGGTGGAACGTGTTGAACCATGAGGATCTTCAGTCTGTCGAACGCTTGCAAGCGGTTTACCATCGCATTTCGGCGGAGGTGAGTAAGGTGATCGTGGGACAGCATTCGGTCGTGGACGAATTGCTGCTGGCTCTTTTCGCCCAAGGGCATTGCCTGCTGGTGGGTGTTCCGGGGCTGGCGAAGACGTTGATGATTCGCACGTTGGCTCAAACGTTGGATTTGGGATTTCGCCGCATTCAATTCACTCCCGATTTGATGCCGGCTGATGTTACGGGGACGGAAGTCATTCAGGAAGACCGGTCCTCGGGGAACCGCGAGCTTCGTTTCATGGCCGGTCCGATCTTTGCCAATATCGTGCTGGCTGATGAGGTCAACCGTACTCCCCCGAAAACTCAGGCGGCCTTGCTTGAGGCGATGCAGGAACGGCAGGTGACCATTAACGGAATCTGCCGCAAGCTTCCGTCACCGTTTTTCGTGTTGGCGACGCAAAACCCGATTGAACATGAGGGGACGTACCCGCTACCGGAGGCTCAGTTGGACCGGTTCATGCTCAACGTGCTGATCGACTATCCCAGCGAGGATGATGAATTGCAGATTGTCCAGCGCACGACCGTGGATGGTGGAGAGGAGGCGGAGCCCGTGTTGTCGGCCAACGAAGTCGTCGATTTGGGCAAGGTCGTGCGGCGGATCCCGATCGCCGATCATGTGGCTCGATTCGCCCTGCGGTTTGCCCGCATGACGCGTCGCGATACGCTGGATGCCCCGGAGATCGTGAAAGAATTTGTCATGTGGGGGGCCGGTCCGAGGGCCAGTCAATACTTGGTATTGGCTGCAAAGGCAAAGGCGGCGATGGCTGGTCGGCACTACGTTAGCCACAGCGACGTAATCGCCGTAATTCGTCCCGTGTTGCGTCATCGGATCAAGACCAATTTCGATGCTGATGCCGAGGGTATGACTCCGGATCACATCATTGAACAGCTGATAGCACTGAACCCAATTGTCGGAGACGAGTCAGGTGGGCGGAAAAGAGATCAGGCCTCTGAAATATTTCGATCCGCGGACTCTCGCTAAGCTGCAAGGGTTGCAACTGCGAGCCCGGCACATTGTCGAAGGTTACGTCGCTGGGCAGCATCGAAGCCCGATGCAAGGGTTCTCCATCGAGTTCGCTGAGCATCGCACCTATTCTCCGGGTGATGAGCTCCGCCACGTGGATTGGAAGGTGTTTGGCCGAACCGACAAGTATTATGTCAAGCGTTATGTCGACGAAACGAATCTTGTCTGTTATCTCGCGGTCGATGTCAGCGAGAGCATGTCCTATCGGGGCGATGACGCACTGTTGACAAAGCTGGACTACGCGAAGTGTGTTGCGGCGGCGATCGGATGGATCGTCTTAAAGCAGTTAGACGCCGTTGCCATGGTGCTATTCGACGAAGCCGTCCGCGAGTTTGTACGTCCGGGAAATAACGCTTCGCAGTGGTCGCAACTGTTGCAGTTGTTGGACGCCGGTACTGCGGGCGGGAAGACGGCCACGGGACCGGTGTTCCACGAACTGGCGGAACGTTTTCCGCGTCGCGGGGTCGTCGTATTGATCAGCGATTTCTTCGACGATCCGAAGTCCATTGTTGCCGGTCTCCGTCATTTTCGACATCGTCAGCATGATGTGGTCGTTATGCATATCATGGATCCGACGGAACTTGACTTCCCGTTTGAACAGGCGACCTGTTTTCGTGGGCTCGAGCACCAGCCAGATGTTGTGACCGAACCACACAAGTTGCGAATTGCCTATCTGGAGGAAGTGGACAACTTCACTCGCCAATTGCGCTGGCATTGTCGCGATCTTGGCATCGACTACCTTAGCGTGCGTACGGACCAGCCGATCGATCAGGTCCTCACGTCGTATTTCGCACAGCGAAGGCGACGCCTATGATTGGCGGGCCTGCGGCGGTTGTCGGGTTGCCGCCCCTCTTTGCGGCGGGTTTCGGAAACACCGGAATGTTGTTCTGGGGCCTGGCGGCGTTGGTGCCGATCGTCCTACACATTTGGAGCCGCAAGAATTACCAGACTCGCAACTGGGCGGCGACACGTTTTCTGCTGGCAGCGCTCCAACGACATGCTCGCCGGATGCGAATGAGGCAGTGGTTGCTGCTGACGCTGCGGATTGCCATCATGACGCTTGCGGCATTGGCTCTGGCCGATCCCGTCTGGCAGTCTGCGCCGTTGCTGGGGGTACCGACCGAACTGGAAAGTACCCACTACATTTTGATCGTCGACGGTTCGTATTCCATGGGCACGCAGTGGCAGGGAATCACGCGGTTTCACCGAGCGCAACAAATCTGCGCCAGCCTGGTGGAGCAATCTCGCCCTGGTGATGGCTTCAGCTTGATTCTCATGGCCGAGCCGTCGGCAAACGTGATCGGCGAACCGTCATGGAGTAAAGCCAGCGTACTGTTGGAGATTGATCGGCTGCAGATGACGCATGCAGGAGCGGGTATGACGAGTGCGTGGCATCTTGCAAGGGAGGCGATGCAGGTCGGTAGTCGCAGCCCAGAGCGATACGCCCGAACCCACGTCTACATTATTACCGACTTGGCGCTGCAAACGTGGGACGTGGCAACGTTGTCGGTTTGGCGACGAGAACTGGCGTTGCTGCCACGTGATGTGAATCTGTCGGTGATCGACGTTGGACAGGAGGAGAGTGAGAACATGGCGGTGACGTCACTGCAACCAGTCAACGGTTTGTTGACACTCCAGCAGCCGTGCGAGGTGCTTGTCACGGTCAAGAGTTTTGCCGACCGAAGATACGATAGTGTGCGAGTGTCTCTTGTTGTCGATCACCACGAAGTGGATACGCAATTCGTCGATGTGCCGCCGAAATCGCAGATTCAGGCACGATTTCGACATCGATTTGTGCAGGAGGGTGAGCACTTGCTCGAGGCACGGCTTCCTGTTGATGGATTGGAAACAGACAATCACAGATTCCTGGCTGTCGACGTCAAGGACACGATTCGCGTCTTGTGCATCGGAGGAGAACCGGCAGACACCCATCATTTGGCACTTGCTTTAGCAGCGACCGGTCCTCAACGTCCGTCCGTTGAAGTGAAGGAACGAAACGAGGCGGCGTTGCGTAACGAGGATCTGCAACAATACGACTGCGTCTTTGTGTGCAACATGGCGAGAATGGGTAGCGAGGAAAAGGCGGTTTTTGAACAATTTCTGCACCGGTCGCGGGGACTGGTCTTCTTTTTAGGGGACCGAGTTCAAGCGGATTCGTACAATCTTTTGCTCGCCAGTGCCGATCCTGCCCAGGCGATACTGCCGGCAACGATTGGCGGGATTCGCCCATTTGCCAACTACCGCCTCGACCCATTGGATTATCGGCACCCGATGGTGCAGTTGTTTCGCGGTCAGGACCAAGCGGGACTACTGACGACGCCGGTGTGGCAATACTTCGAGCTTCAGCCCCTGCCGGCATCGCAGGTTGCGATGCAGATCATCGCGGGGGAAGGGGAGTCATCCGGGGAAGGGGAGCCGCTGGTTGTCGAGAGACGCGTGGATGGTGGTGCGGTCGTCATCGTCGGCACGGCGGCCTCACCGGCATCGAAGGACACGTCGCAATCACCACCTGCTCCGTGGAATGCCTGGTCGACCTGGCCCAGTTTTCCGCCGATTGTGCATAGCCTCCTCGAGTCCACGTTGTCAGCGTGGCAGAGACAACACAATGTCATGATTGGCGAGTCGCTGCGAGACGCTGCGTTCGAGGTGGGCAGCGACTTGGCCGTCGATGTTTTTCACGATGAGCAGGTGCTGGAGCGTGTCCCACTGAACCTCGATGGTGCTCGCTACGACTGGGTGTTCGGGCCGGTGCAATGGCAGGGTGGATACTCGGTGACCTCCGCCAGCGAACGGGCGCACGCACGATCTTTTGCTGTGAACATCGACCATCGAGAGAGTGAACCGGCGCGGGCATCGAAGGACTCCTTTCCCGACCGTGTGCGGTTTGAAAACGACCTGTCGATCCCAACGGAAGTCACGCCCGTCACGGTGGGACCGCGAGAGTCGCAGTTGTTTCGTTGCATCCTCAGCTTTGTGTTGCTGCTTATGCTGATTGAACCGCTATGGGCTGATCGCGTCGGAGGCCGCCTGTGAACGGCCAACGACAAGCGTTCGAGATGCGTTTGGAACATGACTGGCCCTTGCCATCGTGGCTGACCCTGTTGTTGGCAATTGGCATCGTCGTACTGATGTATTACCGCTTCAGTCGTCGCTCCCCCGAGCAGCCAGCATGGCGGCACCTGGCACTGCTTTCCCTGCGGTTTGTCGCGTTGTTTTTAGTATTTGTGATGATGTATGGATTTGTTCTTCGGCCGTAT
Organism: Planctomycetales bacterium; assembly: GCA_020426865.1. Classification (GTDB taxonomy): domain Bacteria; phylum Planctomycetota; class Planctomycetia; order Pirellulales; family Pirellulaceae; genus JAGQPD01. The sequence continues at coordinate 17,453 of JAGQPD010000133.1, read as the reverse complement.
CGAACAAGTCCGTCCGACCTGGTACTGCTCATTGATGACTCCGCCAGTATGTCAGCAACGGACGCACATCCGCTAGACGGACGCTCCGAATTAGATGAGAGCAAAGCGAATGATCGTGTTGAAAGGGATCGCTTTCATCGAGTCACCGATTGGCTTTTGGTCGACCAGGCAACGATCCTGACGAAATTGATCGGCAATTACCAACTGCGAGTACGGTTTCTCAGTGGAGGAGGATTCGACAGTCAGGGAGTTGATTTTGGCGAGCTGACGCGGCAGATTGCCGACCACGGCGCGAATTATTCTCGCAGTCCACTTGGAATCCGAGTACGAGAGATCCTTGAGCAGCAGCGCGGGCGTCCGACAGCGGCGATTGTTGTGTTTACGGACGGCGTGAATACGGAAGGGGCGACGCTAGAGTCGTCGGGCGATGACGCTCGAGGACGTGACATTGCCTTGTTTCTGGTAGGGGTCGGGCAGGAGCGATCCACTCGCGACATCCGATTGCGAGACGTAATTGTTGACGATGTCGCCTATGTCCACGACGTCGTTCCCGTGGAAGTTACGCTGACCTCTTCGGCTTGTTCCGGTGACACGACAACGCTCACGTTGAGTGATACGTCAGGCAAGGTACTGGACGAACGACCGATTACGATTGCCACCGACGGTGTCGCTCAACAGGAATCGCTGATGTGGCGTCCGGTAACGACCGGCCTTCACGAACTGACCGTGAACGTCCAGGGGCTGGCTGGCGAGACGGATTCCGGCAACAACGAAAAGGTCGTTCGGGTGGACGTTCGCGACAGTGTTTTACGTGTCCTTTTGGTGCAAACGTATCCGAGCTATGAATTTCGGTACCTGAAAAACGTCTTGGGGCGAGGGGCTGTTGGGAGTGAGGGCGAGCCGCAGTCGATCTGCGAGCTGACTACCATCTTGCAGGAAGCAGACGCCGAGTATGTGGACATCGACAACAACGCCCAACGCGTCTTCCCGACTCGATGGGAGGCACTTCTTGAATATGACGTGATCATTCTGGGTGATGTGGCCCCCGAGTTTCTCGGCCCGGTAGCCATGGAGAACATTGTCCGATTCGTTCGTGAACACGGTGGTGGCGCGCTGTTGATTGCCGGTCAACGGTACAATCCACAAGCCTATCGCGACACACCGTTGGCTGAGTTGTTACCATTGCGATTGGGGGAAACCGCTGGCAATTCGTCGACGGGGGACTTGAGCATCGGGATGAACGTGCGACTTTCGCATGTGGGAGATCATTCGCCCTTCGTGCGTGTGGCGATGGAGCAGAAACGGAATCTGGAGCTGTGGCGGGCATGGAGTCCATACTGGGGCGTCCCCGATGCGGAGCCGTTGCCGGGCACGCATGTGCTTGTCGAGGCAGCCGATCGAACCAGTTCCAGTGGCTTCGCGGTGCCGTTGATCTGTCACAGTTACGTTGGTCCTGGCAATGTAGTCATGCACACGTCCGACGATCTTTGGCGATGGCAGTTCACGGCCAACGAACAGGCGTATGTCCGATACTGGATGCAGACCATTCGCTTCCTCGGTCGCCCGAAGATGACGGACGCTGGGGGGATCCGACTGCAGGCAGAGCGAGAACAGTACCGGTTTGGCGACGCGGTGACTTTGAGCGTTCGATTTCTGGACGAGCGAACCGCGCCCGAGCACGACGACGAAGTGAGTGTGATCATCGGGGGCGAGGGTGGGCAGGATCGTTCCGTCCAGCTGCATCGTTGGACAGGACTGCGCGGTTTCTTTCTCGTTGAGATTCCGCAGTTGTTACCGGGGCGCTACCATGCGCGGCTGGCGGCGCCCCAAGTGGCGGACAAGATCCCCGCCTGCGACTTCGAAGTCATTCCGCCTGATACGGAGCTGACGGGAGTTGATCTGGACGAAAAGGCGATGCGAGCGGCCGCGGAGATTTCTCGGGGAAAATACTATAGAATGCAGGACGTGGAACAGATGTTGCACGAACTTCCGTTGGGTTCGCAACTTCGCGTTGAGGCGTTGCCATCACGGCCCATTTGGAATTCGTCGTTGGTGGCAGCCTTGTTCATGGCGTCCCTGTCCTGCGAGTGGATTCTGAGAAAACGATGGGGTTTGGCTTGAATGAGGCGTTGAGGCAATGTCCGAGGACCCGCTGACAGTTTATCTGAACGCCGTGCGGCGGCTTGCCCAGCGCGAGTGGTACACGCGACTTGCCATTCGAGGCGGCTGTGTGGCGCTGCTGATTGCCGGGCTGGCGATCTTTGTTGACTATCTGTTTCGCTGGCAAGACTGGAGAATCCGCGCGCTTGCCGCCGCCTCCGTGCTCGTGTGTGCGGCCATTTCCTGGCGCCGGTCGGCAAGGAATTTGCCTCGTGACGCATGGTCAGACGTAACAGTGGCACAGCATATCGACCAACATTATCCGCAGCTTGAAAGTCTGATCTCCAGCGGCGTTGCTTTTCGAGATCTGTCGAGCTCGTCCGATACCGGTAGCTCGCGGGCCCTCAGCGATTCCGTCGTTGCAACTGCCGAAAAGGCGGTTGCCAGCTTCGAGCCTCGCGACGTAATTCACTACGAGAGCGGTATGCGTTTGAAGGTTCTCGCGACCGCCGCTGTCGTAATCTTCCTGACAGTTGCCGCCTTGTATCCACGACATGTAAGGGCTGGGGTGACGCGATTGCTAATGCCGTGGGCGAATGTCACTTGGCCTCAAACCGTTTCCCTGCAATTCGATCAGGCACCCACTTTGGCAGCCGTTGGTGCCGAGGTCGAGTTCGTCGTATCGGCAGCCGAAGGGACGCTTCCCGATCGTGTCGAACTGCTCTACGAAGAGACTGGCCAGAATCAAAGTCGCCAGAATCAAAGTCCGGTACTGCAGCGACGGCCGATGATTGTCGATCACGGGAAGGCGCGGTTTCGCCTTGCTAATGTTACGGATGAGGTTCGTTATCGCGCCGTGGCTGGTGATGATCAGCAGATGGAATGGCGGAATTTGCGTTTGTTTCCGCCCCTGAGACTTGACAAGCTGCAGTTCGAAGTCGTCCCACCGGAATACACCGGACTTCGGCCAACTCCGGTACAGCCCCGAATGCAGGTTCTTGCCGGATCAGCGTTGCGTGCTTCCGGAATTGCCAATCGAGACTTGGCAAAGGTTCAGCTGCAGATCCAATCTGGTTCGGATACCGTGATCGCAGATGGGACGATCGATGGAGATCGGCGTGAGCGATTTCAGTTTCCCGCCGACGTAGCCGGCGGTTGGCGCATGGAGTTATCGGGTGTGTACGGTTGGATCTTGCATGACGTTCATGGTCTCAGTGAGACGTTTCCGACGAAATACCATATCAATATTGTCGAGGACCAAATTCCGACAGTCGACTTCACGCATCCACAGCCCGATATGTGGGTGGCGCCGTCGTCCGTCGTCGTGTTTCAAGGGTCGGCCACTGATGACATTTGTGTGACGTCAATTGAATTGCGCGTCGGACGGGACGTCGACGTGTACAATGTGACGGTCGAATTGGCAGGCGGGACACTGTTAGAAACTGCCGACGGCGTGGCGCCTTCGCGAGTAGGAGTTGCGTCGTTACTGGTGCGGGAAGTCGTTGAATTTGAAACCCCCTTCGATCTGTCCTCCTATGCAGATGTTGATGCTGGAGTGACGTTGTTTGTTGTTGCCGCCGTTCGCGATTGCAAGGGACAGGAAGGCTCGTCGATCTTGCGTCGATTGCATGTCGTGTCGCCAGAAGAATTGCTTGCTCGATACAGCCAGCGTCAATCGCTAATCATGTCGCAGGTAGCCGACACGCTTCGGCAGCAGAAGCGGACATTGAATGACACGAAGGCAGCACTCGATGGTTGGCAATCGACCGATCGGACCAGCCATGTGGATCGACAGGTCATTGATCAACTTCAATCGATCGAGCAGCAGCAGCGACACGTCCGCGAAGTGTTGACCGTCGGTGAGGAGTCTGCCGTCAGCAAGCTTCACGGTCTGGCGATCGAAATGCAGCAAAGTCGCATCGATACCGGCAATCTGCATGGGGAAGTGTCGCGGGTGGCACAACAACTGACAACGACACTTGCTGATGAATTTGCTGTCGCCGAGTCGCAGTTGCTCAATGCGATCAAGGGCGCTGAGGGAGTCGCGGCATTCGTGCCGCCGACATCCCGCAAGACGGAGCAAGTTGCTGGGACAAGTGCCAACGCCGATACCGCAGACGATACCGCAGACGTCATTGGATTTCTGGTCGATGCCACAGCGACGCAATGGAACATCATCGCCAGTATGGAACAGCTACTCGGCGACCTGGCCCATTGGGAAGGGTTCCGGCAGATTGGGCGAGAATTGTACGACTTGAAGTCGCGACAAGAGGAGCTCGCCGAAACCACCAGGATCTTATGCGGGAAGACGACGAGCAAACGTGTACGCGACCTGGCCGAGTCGGAACGCAATGAGCTGAGCCAGATTGTAGAAGATCAAAAGGAGCTCGCGCGGCACTATGATCGAGTAATGGCGAATCTGTGTCAAAACGTGCAGCGATCGGATTTCGCCCGTGATGGGAGTCGGCAACATGTGGACAACGCGGTGCGGCTTGCGGAGAGCCTAGGTATTTCCAGTCAAATGCGTGACGCAGGTGCACATGCAGAACAGAATCAACTGAACGAGGCCGTTCGCGATCAATTGGCGGCGGTGCAGGCGCTGCACGACCTCATCGACGCTGTTGCAAGACCGGACGACGCAAGACGAACACTTGTCCCGCGAGTCGATGATCTGCGTTTGATCGAGGGTATGGCCGAGCGGCAAAGGCGAATCTACGAGACAGCGGTAAATGTCGAAGCGGAAAGAACTGCGAATGGGGGTGGGGCAACGTCCGTTCAAATCGCGAGCATTGAGCAATTGGTTGTTCAACAGCGAGCACTGATCCGTGAAGTCGAACGCTTGATGCCAATCGTGCAAGCGCTGCCAGTACGGATGTGGACACTAAGCCATGCCCAGTTGAACATGGAATCTGCCGCAGTACGATTGGCGAGTTTCGATACGGGGCCTCTTGCGCAAGAACCGTTGCTTGAGGCGGCGGATCAACTGGAGATGTTGCAGCATTCGCTCGCGCCCGTGGATGGGTTGGAAGGCTTGACGTCCGCGGAAAGAGGGGAACAAAGGGCTTTCTCATCTCGTGAGGCTCCGCCACCTGGCGGGGCCGGGGCTGAGTCTGAGCTGAGACTAGTTGTGAATCTACAGAGTCATCTGCGACATCGCACGATGCGTTGGCAGCGAACGCACGCCGATGACAGCGCGTCGTCTGAAGCACTGCGAGAGCGAAATGAACTGGCACAAATCCAACGCGAATTGGCCAGTATGCTACAGATGTTGTTCGAAACTCGCGACGATGTGACGCAGCAGCGCGGCGGGGCGATTTCGACCGAAGGAAGTCTGGACGAGCCATTGGACAAAAGTGATGCAACCCGTGCCACGGACGAAATGTCGGCCCAGGCACTTGATCGGTCCCTGGATGAAGCGTTGGAGAACGCTCCGGAGGACTTGCGGGACGAAACCGATGCTGAGACGCATGTCGATGTTCGGGATACACCAGCCAACGTACGAGTCGAGCGGGAGGGTCGCAAATGATGCCCAGACGACGTCATCGCAACGTGTTGCGCCGAGGTAATTGCACGAAAATGTGCCTCGCTCTACTGAGCGGTTGTATGGCACTTGGGCGAGTGTCCGCGGAGGAGACGTCCCAAGCGGACGATCGCCGTTCATGGACGCGTATTACTCGGGAAATGTACGCAGCGGAACAACTGTTGCGTTCGGACTCCGACATCCGGGATGCAATCGAGAAGCAACAATTGGTCGAGCGCGAATTGGAAAAGTTGCTGCGTAGCAGTCGCGAGAGTGGGCAACCATTGCCTGGGGGCTTAAGACCAAGCGAGTCGGCGGGGGCGGGGAGTGTGGCAAGTTCGCCCTCGAAGGAGGACCGAGCGGAGCCAGGAAAGAAAGCATCGGGAACGCCGGGCACTACGCCTGCCACCGCCGTTGATGCCACCGGTCCGACGGAATTGATCGTCGACCGGGCACCTCCGCCGGTTGTGGAAAACGTGCGGCGGAGTTGGGGTGAGTTGCCCGAACAACTGAGAATGTCGTTGCTCGAGATACCGGTGGATCATTTTCTGCCCGAATATCAACAAGTCATCGAAGATTACTTTCGCCGTCTTGCATCGGAACAGCAACATGGAGATGATGGGATCCCATGAACCAACTTGGCACGTTAATCGGGAGGCCGGAGATGAGCAACGCGGTGGTCACCGGCAAGGTCGTTATGAACAGAGTTGTTGTGATGGAGCGGCAGCCGTGGTTCGCGGTGCTCCTGATGGCGATCGTCTCGATGTTGTGGTTTCGATCGGCATTGGGAATGCAGGGTGACGATGGCGTCGTTGGGATGAATCCGTCGACGAAAGAAGCAATCCATCATGCTTTGGAGTACCTGCGGGCCAGGCAGAACGAGGACGGTTCGTTTGGGTCTGGTACTTACAGTCGTAACGTTGGTGTTTGTTCGCTGGTAGGCATGGCGTTCATGTCCAACGGCAGCACGCCGGGTCGAGGGCCCTACGGCGATTCGGTAGAGCGTTGTCTATCATTTGTGTTGGACAACGTTCACGAGAGTGGATTCATTAACGAGGCGGAGTCGAGTAGTCATGGTCCGATGTACGGTCATGGCTTTGCCTGCCTCTTTTTGGCCGAGGCGTATGGCATGTCCCCCCGGCCGGATCTCCGCGAAAAGCTTGCCGCCGCAGTTCGGTTGATCGTCGATACTCAAAATGATGAAGGTGGGTGGCGGTATCAGCCACAACGGCGAGATGCTGACATCTCTGTGACGATCTGTCAGGTGATGGCGCTGCGCGCGGCCCGGAATGCCGGTATTTTTGTTCCCTCCGATACGATCGATCGTTGCATCGAATACGTCAAACGCAGCCAGAATGCCGATGGCGGATTCATGTACATGCTGCAAGGGGGGCCGAGTGCGTTTCCACGTTCCGCCGCCGGGGTGGTGGCCTTGTACAGTGCTGGTATCTATCACGGTGATGAGATCACGAAAGGCCTCCGGTACTTGAGCCAGTTCCGGCCTGATCCGAACGGCGTCAATCGCGAGGGCCATTTCTTTTATGGTCAGTACTATGCGGCACAGGCAATGTGGCAGGCCGGTGGCGAGCACTGGAATCAGTGGTATCCGGCAATTGTCAACGTGTTGCTGCAGACTCAAAAGAGCGACGGGAGTTGGATGGATCCGACCAGCCCCGATTACGCCACGGCTATGGCTGTGATCACGCTGCATATGCCGAACAACTATCTGCCGATATTTCAGCGCTGATGTTCGCCAGAAGGTCATTTATGTGGCGTAGCGGAATCGTTGCTCTCGCCGTTGTCACGATGTTAGTGGCTTTCGTTCGCGCTCAGGACGATTCTCGCAGGATGACGACAACCATCGGTGCGGGAATGGGGGACATACGCGACATTCTTGCCATCGATGACGATTGGAAGATTTCGGTTACCGAGTCGCGACGCAATGCGTTTGACGCGAGTGAAGTGCTGTTATGGGGCTGCCCGGTCGAAGTGCGACAAGGCGTTTGTTTATTCCTGACGGACCATACCGAGTTGATATGTCGCCAGGCGCAGATCGCCGCCGGTCGAGCTACCGTAGAAAGTGAATTATGGGGACAAGTTGTTGTTCCTATGCAGCACGTGGCGGGTATTGTGCTGGCATCGGCGGCGTCAATCGAGCAGCGCGAAACGTGGTGGCGCCAGTTAACGGATCACGCCACAATTGACGATGTCGTCATGCTCCAAAATGGCGATCTGATCGAGGGGCTTGTCACGAAAATCGCGACCGACCACGTCGAATTGTTGGAAGGAGAGCGCCGAGTACGACTTGATCTTGCAAGCGTTATCGGTGTCCTCTGGCATCGCGAGGCGCCGGCCGTGGCGACGGAACAGTGTCGGGGATTGGTTGGATTGCGAAATGGAGATGTCATTCATGCCGCGTCGCTACATATGGATGAAAGTGAATTGCGAGTGCTCACGACAGCGGGATTGAAGTTCGAAACGTCACTGGAAAACATCGCTTCTCATCCGCTGGCCTTTTTGCAGCCTTGCCGCCGCGAATGGGTGTTCCTGTCAGACTTGTCCGTAGCGAGCGCCCGGCACATCCCCTTCCTGGAAGATCAATGGCCTACCGTGCTGGACCAAAATCTGGAGCATCATTCGTTGCGAGCTAACGGATATCGCTACTTCAAAGGGATAAGCGTGCACTCCGCATCCCGCCTGATCTACGATGTCCCACCCGATGCCCGGCAGTTCGCCGCGGAGATCGCGATTGATGATTCGAGCGATGGATTGGGGAGCGTCGTGTTTCGCGTGCTGTTGCAGGGCGCCGATGACCAATGGCGCGAGGCCGTGGCCAGTTCGGTTGTCCGGGGCCATAGGAACCCACAGGCGATTGTCGTAGAATTGGACAAGACAAAACGCTTGGCGCTGGTGGTGGACCCTGCCGATTGGGGAGATCAAGGCGATCACGCCGACTGGTTGAACGCCAGATTTCGACGCTTGATCTTGTCCCCTCTTGCGCCGCCAGCCGATTGAATTGGTATTTCTTTGAGCAATAAGATCGATCATGACGACCGTAGACGACTGCTTGATCTTAGGTGGCGGCGTGATAGGGCTCTCGTTGGCGCTGGAGCTATCGCGACGTGGGCGGCGGGTGCGGGTATTGGATCGAACGCACACCCGCCGCCCCGCCGCTTGGGCCGCCGGCGGCATGATCCCTTCAGCCGATCCGGCGCGATCCCACAATGCGTTTGAACGACTTCGTGGTATCAGCCACGCGATGTATCCCGACTGGATCGCCAAGATCGAGCGCGACGCGGGGATCGATACCGAATTCCGTCGCAATGGTGCCATTCATTTGGCATGTGGTCGTGGCGAGGCCGCAGCGCTGAGGGCAAATATCGCGCAGCTGCGCGACGAGGGCCTGCAGGTTGAGTGCATTGACATGTATGCACTATTGCAACTGGAGCCGGCGTTGGAGCCGTTAGTCGAGCGGGGGGGGGTGCAGGTTGCTTATCTGCTAGCCGAAGAGGCCTCGGTCCGTACTCCGAGGTACCTGCAGGCGCTTCGGGCGGCATGCCGCCGGCAGGGAGTGGCGATTTGTGATGAAGTTGATGTGCACCGTTTTCACTGCCATGATCAGCGAGTGTCGCATGTGTGCTCGGAAAACGAGAAGTGGTCGGCCGAGTCGTTTTGCATTGCGGCAGGAACCTGGTCCGGCCAGTTGCTGCAGTTGCTGGGGCTGACGCTGGAGCTGCATCCGTGGCGGGGACAGATGGTGTTGTTCCGGGGACCGGTGGGGTTGCTATCGAGAACCATCAACGTAGGGCCCAACTATCTCGTTCCGCGGTTGGATGGTCGAATCATTGTGGGGTCGACGATGGAGGAAGTTGGATTCGATGATCGCACAACGTCCGAAGAGATTGAGCGGCTGATTACGTTTGCCCGCCAGCACGTACCGCTATTGGAGCAGGCGGAGGTCGAAGCGACGTGGGCCGGCTTACGCCCTGGTACGGGTGACGGTTACCCGTTCTTGGGACGCGTGCCTGGTACGCAGAACGTTTTTGCGGCAACAGGACACTTTCGCAATGGCATTCAATTGGCACCCGGTACCGCGCTGGTCATGGCGCAGCTGATCGAAGGCGATGTCCCGCAAGTACCGTTGGAGATGTTTCGGTTGGATCGCGAGTAACCCGGTCGTAAACGCTTCGAATCGTCGCTGGCAGCTCATGGATTCGTGATGCAGTAGAGCCGACCGGCGGTGCGCAGCAGCAGACTTTCATTGACGATGGCAGGTGTGGCCATCGACATATCGTCGTCCGCCAGATGATTGACACGTTCGATCTTGAAGGAATCACCGGCGGCAATCACGTACGTTTGTCCATATTCATTGAGACAAAAAATGCGGTCTTGGTACGCCCACGGCGAACTCGTAAAGGCGCGGCCTGCTGGTAGGCGTTGCGGACTGTAGATCTCCTGCCCCGTGGTCGCGTCGTAACAAGCGAACAGGCCGCGGTCAAGTAAAACGTAGAGGCGATCGCGATAGACGATGGTTGATGGATTGTACGGACCCGCCTGTTTTTGACACCAGGCGATGGAGCTGTTGCTGGTTTGATCGTCCTCCAGGGAAATATCACCAGTAGCACCGGGCCGAATAGCGAAGATCGGTTTCTTGCGGTCCAATACGTAGCCGCTACTGACATACAACAGTCCCTGTGCCGCGTAGGGCGTCGCGATCGTGATCGACGAGCTTCCGCCGAATTCATACAATAGTTGGCCGTCCAGGTCATAAGCTCGGTTCCTGTCGCTTCCCGGGACGACAAGCTCAGTGCGATTGGGAGTCTGCCAGACAAACGGCGTTGACCAGTTGCTCTTTTCTTCACGCTCGATCCGCCAGACGTCGTCGCCCGTCTTGGCGTCCAGTGCCAACAGATACGATTGTTCCTCGTTGTCATTGACGATATACAACCGCCCTTCGTGGAGCACAGGGGAGGCAGCCAACCCCCAGCTGTAACGGGTGGCGACGGGAGGAAACTGTCGGGTCCAGATCAGTGTGCCCTCCAAGTCATAACAAAACAGGCCAATATTACCAAAGTAGCAGTAGATGCGTTCGCCATCAGTGACCGGTGTCTCGGTGGCGTGACTGTTCTTGATATGGATCCCAAAGGGGGCTTTTCCCCGGTGCGCCGTTTGGGTCCAAATCACGTTGCCGTTGTCGAGGTCCAAACAGATCACGTTCCAGGCGAATTCCCCTTCCGGCTGTTCACGTCGCTCGCCGCCAAAGTAAAGTCCCTTCTTCGATTCCTCTTCCTCGTCACTGCTGACAGCCGATGTCAGGAAAATGCGACCGTTCCATACAACAGGGGATGACCAGCCCCGTCCGGGGATCTCGGCCTTCCATTTCACATGGTCCGTTGCCGACCATTCCACCGGCAACCGTTCGCCCCCGTCAATAACTCCTGTGCCATCGGTGCCACGGAATCGAGGCCAGTTCTCCTCGCACATGGCCGCACGGGCGACCGACAACAGAAGACAGCCAGTGAAAACAACAACCAGAAGCGATCGTGTGGGCTGGGGTTGCGACATACTTATCTCATGGATGAACGAGCGTGAGAAAAAAGCCACGGGGCGGCCGTATCGCCGCCCGCTGCTTGATAAAGGTGAAGGTGATTCCCTTGTTTGTAGCAGCAGTCAATGGCGATGGCAACCGGCCCACATCACGCAGCCCCGCCAACCATGCAATACTTTGTGGTTCGAGGTATTGTCGATTCCGGAGGGCGTTGTCAACCGATAGGGACGTCAACCGATAGGGTTGCCGCCGTCAGTAATCTGGGTCGGCGCGCCGAATTCGGTCGTGAACTGTCGCTGCGGGTCGATTCCCATTGCCCAAAAGATCGTGGCGAAGACGTCGGCCACTGCGTGCGATTCGCCGTCCACGGCGCCTGTCTCATTCGTAGCGCCAATCGAACGCCCTCCGCGAATGGGCCCGCCCGCGAGTACCACAGGAGTGACATCGGGATAGTGGTCGCGCCCGTTCTGCGCATTAATGCGAGGCGTGCGGCCAAATTCGCCCATCCATACAATCAATGTTTCCTGGAGCATCCCTTCCGCAGCGAGCGTTTCCATTATTGCACTCCAGGGGCGATCCAGTTGCTGGCACAAGTCACGCGTCTGTCGAAAATTGTCCGTATGCGTGTCCCACCCGGACAACTGCACTTCCACAAACGGGAGCCCGGCTTTCAATAATCGAAATCCAGCCAGGCACGATTCAGCAAACTCCCCTTCGCCGAACAGGTTGCGAGTGCGCGCCGATTCCTTCGCGATATCCAAGGCGTCGATGAACGGCGTCTCCGGCAACTGATCTAGTTGCTGCAGTAGTTGATTGCGGCGCCGCAGTGCATCGTCCTGATGCAACGCGTCGAATTCGGCGCTCAGCGATCGCACCAATTCGATCCGCCCCCGTCGTTGTTGTAATCGGCGGAACGTCGCCAGCGATTCGGAGGCCGAGCGAATTGAAAACGGAGCGTGATCCAATCCAAGATAGGCTGGTCCAAATGTTGCGCCATTGCCCAGTGCCACGTGCCCCGGCATTTGTTTGGTTGGTTGCTCGTGCGAGATGATGCTCCCCAGCGATGGTCGCGGGAACCCCGGAATCTGTCGATAACCAGTGTGCAATAGATAGGTGCCGCGTTGGTGGTCTCCTTCCGGCGATCGCACGTTGCGAATCACAGCCAGGGACTCGGAGTGCAATGCCATCCGCGGCAAGCCTTCGGCGAAATGGATTCCCGGGGTCCGCGTCTGAACTACCTTCGTGGGACCGCCACGCTCCGTGCCCGGTTTAGGATCAAACGTCTCCCATTGGCTCGGGCCGCCATCCATCCACAGTACCAGGCAGCGTTTAGCTTGACCGGTCGCCTCCGCCGCGAACAGGTGCTCGCGACGATGCAGCAGGGCCAGGCCGAAGAAACCACTCCCCATCTGTCGGATAAATGTACGTCGTTGATGCCGGCCAGAAGAATGCATCGCAGAGTTAGCGAATCGCGGTTGGTTCATGGACTCACTCCTGAGAGAGTTGCGGTTGGGGCCGTGGGCACGGATTAACGCTAATGGCTAAACACAAACTCATTCGACTGTAGCAGCGCAAACGCTACGGTTTCGATCGAATGCGTCCGGCACAACTCGCGCTGTGCTGGCGTTGGGTGTCGGCTAAGTAACCGCAGGAATACTGAATCGAGATCACCCGACCAGGTCGGCAAACTGTCGGTTGTCATTCGATCCAATAGTTGCTGACACGTTTCTCGGTATTTCCATGTCAAGACAAAGTCTTGATCGAGCACGTTTCCCCGATGGGATTGCACAAACTCCCTTCGTTCGGAAGCGTCGGGTTTCAGTTGGTACGCGGTGGCGATGGAATCGAATAGCTGTTCCGGCGTGAGCGGCTTCAATGGGTGAACGGCGAAAAGCAACACAGCGTTGTCGTCCGTGATCGGATCTGCCGAGGAACGCTGGTAAGCCTCCGATGTGCAGATCAGCGTCGCCAGGTCACGGATACTGAATTCGTGTCGCCGGCTATAGTCCGCGAGAAACTCTAGTAGTGGCCGGCAACTAGCTTGTTGTACTGAATGCGTTTCGTCAGGTGGATCGACGATGCCTTGTCCCATGAAGTGGTACCACGTGCGATTGGCGAAATTGCGAGCAAAAGAACGACTACGTATAGTCCACAGCGCTAACTCACTGCGCCACTGCGACGTCTGCGGACGACCTCCGTTGAGGAACCGCGGCATGTCCGCCTCGTCGGGCTCTGCCAATCTGTCCGTGACACGAATGTTGCCACGAGAGATGTCGGTCATTTCTACCAGCGAAAAAAAGCGAGAGAATTTCGCAAAATCGTCCTGTGTCCAATTGGCAAACGGATGATCGTGGCATCGTGCACAATCGAGGCGGACGCCCAAGAATTGGCGAGCCACCTGGACGCCAGCGTCATCGCCGTGTTGCAGAACAAAATTGACTGGGCCATTCACGGCAGAATCGCCGCGCCCCGCAATCAGCGACTGCCCGATCCGGTCGAATGGAACGTCGCTCTGCAACTGGTCTTGTAGCCACATTCGCAACAACTCGCGGTCCGCCTGTCCGTCATTTGCGAATCCCATCCACGCCGCCGTCCAGACCTCAGACATGTGTTGGGCGAAGGCGGGACGGGCCACCAATTGCTCGATCCAGCGCGACCGATCTGGCTGGTCGCGAAACTGACGCCACTCGTCTTCCGTCGGGATCCGCCCGATGAGGTCAAGACAGCTTCGGCGCACAAACGTGTCGTCGTCGCATCGCTCCGCCACTGCGACACGGGCCGACGCTTGTGCGTCCTTCAGAATTCGGTCCACCGGATGGTCGCCCGAAGTCGCCATGGTCCAGGCGAGGACCACACTTACCATTGCCGACATACACCGATCTCCTCGTCAACAACTTTCTCATCGCATCTGCCGGGCCAGCTCCGGAACACCGAACGAGGCTGCTATCCCTTGTCCGCGTAACTAAAAATCGTGTTCCTCCGCTTGCTCTTGCAGCGATCGGACCTGCTCCAAAAATCCTTCGATCTCGTCGATCGACTCTTCTTGCACGCGATAGCCCTCGGGTGTCTTAACGAAATATTTGTCGATCCACAATGCGAGCGCATCGATTCGTTCCCGGGCCTGGGCCTGTTTTACCTCTTCGACGAAAACCAGTTTGCCGATGACGTCGCTCATCGCATTCCGTAACGCGGGATCTGTGACGCGCGCTGCCAGTTCGTCGACCGGACGGAGTTTTCGTTTGAGCGTCCGAGCCATCCGGAATATTTCTCCCGCATGATTGGCGAACTCCTCGGCGTGCTCGTCGGCAATTCTCAGACGCCCGTCGTCCTGCGTAACCGTTACCTCCGACAGCAGTTCCCGAAACGCCTGCTCGGGTGTCGTCACGCCAACTTCGTAATCACCCGCAAAGCCAACGCGAGCTGCGGGGGTAAGCATGATCGCGCGAAACGACTCGTGGAGCGGATCGATCGGTGCAATACGTTCGGCAAACGCCGCAAAGGGTTGTCGTAACCGCTCCGTTGCCTCTCCCAGACGTTCCGCCTCTTTGAACAACTCCTCCACACGCTCGGTTTGCTCGGAATTGATCCGTAACCCGTCGGGGCCGTCGACGACGATCCATTCCAGCTGTTCGAATGCGCGATCGAGGAAAACTTGGACAGGCTGGCGGGACTCCCGTAGCTCTCGCGAAACGTCAAATGCCGTCTTGCCAAAAAATACGTCCGAGTTCAACAGCGCTTTGAAACGTTGAGCTTGCTGGTCGGTTTCCGAAAAATCCTCAGTAAATGTTGGCAAGTCTGCGCGCAGGCGGTGTTCGAATTCCGTCGCAGCCTGCAAGTTCGCGACCAATTGCTCGGCGTCCGCGCGACGACTGCCGCGGATCACGAACTGGTTACCGTCGGCAATAAAGACGTCTCCCAAACGATCGTAGACCGTCATCACGTCCGGCTGCAACTGGTTCCGTAATCGCTCCATGTACAGGATCGATGGTGCGAAGTCGTCGGTTAGTACCCGTTGAAGCAGTCTGTCTTCGTCGCGCTCGATCGCTATGTTCTGAGCGATTGTTCCCAGGACCGTCGCGATTTGCCGCACGTCAGCCTGATAGGCGTTGTGCTTGCGGATGAACGAAGCCGACCATTGCGCATCGCGAGCCTCCACGCGGTCACCGTTCTTCCGAAAGTGGTCCTGCAAGAACTTCACCAATGACTCGCCCTCGGAAGACCGCCGGAGTTCATCCGCTACCCAACTGGCACGATCCATCGCGACGATTGCTGCCGACTCTGTCGTCAATTGTTCTTGAAATGCCTTCATGCGCGGATCATCGGCTGTAACCAATTCGTCTGCGAACTGACGAAGTCGCTCGCGAGTTGCCGCTTCCGGATCGGTAGCAGATACGCCAGGCAAATTGGTTTCGCTGCCGTCGTTGCTACCGACGTCACCACCGGCGATCACCTTGTTGGGACCAATTTCCATTCGCAGCAAACCAAACAAGGAAGTGGTCGATAGCACCAATACCAACAACCGCTGTCGCCACGGACTCGCTGCTCGCGGAACGCTTTCCAATAATCGGCGAATTCTACGTGAAAGCTCGGCGCCGCCGATCGCCGTGTATCCGATCCGCGGCTGCCCGACTTCGACGAGCTCGAGCAGCAGCCGAGCATATTCCAATGTGTGACGCGATGGATCGTGACGCACGGTGTCGTCACAACACCATTCGGCTGCCTCGCTGTGCCGGCGCAAGGCGTGCCATACACACGGATTGAACCAGTGAAGTGCGGCGATGATGTTGGCCAACAATGACCATAGGATGTCATTGCGTTGCAGATGGGCCGCTTCGTGCAGGAGGACCGCGTGTCGCTGCCTTTGGCTGATCGCCGACCAGAAGTTACTAGGTACGACCAACCGATAGCCGACAGGTGTCAGGCAGAGCAGGGGACCGATGTCATCGTGCACCAGCATCGGTACGGGACGTTGCCGTACAGCAGATGTTACCTGCTGCCATGACGCGGACCAGGAGGCGGGGGCGGGTTCAGCCTGTGCGACCGAACAACACAGACGGCGATACTGCAGAACCCATTTGGCCAAGATCGTGATGCATCCGGTAAGCCAGCAAGTTGCAAGCATGGTTATCCATGTTGCAAGTTGCGAAATTGAATTGGACTCAGCCGCCGGCGAATTCGCCTCAATGTGTTCGCCCTGCGCAACTGCAGCCGGTGCGAACGAACTTGCTTGAATCTTCGCAGATGGCTCGATTGTGGTTGTGTCCCGATACGCATCGTCGGGCGCGAATTGCGCGATGAAAGCTGCACCAGCGTCGTCATCTCGCAAAACGTCGCTCATGCCAATTGCCTTTGTTTCGTCCGCCGATTCCGATGCAGCAATGGGCCGTTCGGCAACCATGGCCATCGTTCCCGGCGAATCGATGCGGGAAACCCCATCCATTCGCGGCAGGAGAGCGATCTCCGTTCGCCATGGCACGAACATCAAACCATGAGCCAAAACGAGGCTCCATGCCCAGTAGTGGACTCTGCTTGATCGGGTCTTTGACCAACGTAACACCGTCGTGACCAACATCATCGCGACAACTAAGGAAAAAGATATCCTGATAACGCTCAGGAAAGCCGTGTCGAACCATGCGAACATGTTTGTCTTACCTCCAGAAAAGTGTTATCGATTCTTGTCCTTGTCCATCCGCTGCTCCGCTTCGGCGATCAGCCGTTTTAGCTCGCCAAGCTCATTACGGGTCAGCGATCGGTCGCCCACAAGTTGAGCGACCAATGGTACGATCTGGCCGCCAGTGACTCGGTCCAACAATGTTTGCAGCTGATTGGCACTGACAGCCTCGCGACTTACCGTAGCCGCATACCGCGCTGGGCGTTGTGTCGAGCGGCGGACGAGGCCCTTGTCGACTAGTCGATTCAGCCGTGTCTGCATCGTCGTGTAACCAATCTCGCGTGGGAACTCTTGCTGTGCTTCGCTTAGCGATAGTTCGCCGTGCTCCCACAACAATGCCATGATCTCCATTTCCCCCGGCGTCACACGCGTTCGCCTAGATTGCCGCATCTTAACCTCCACTAGGTTGTTTTTATGACTGATGTCGTAAATTTTATGACTTGTGTCGTAAATGTCAAGGGGTTGGAAGAACGGGTGAACCGCAGTGGGCTCAGAGAGCGCACTGCTGTGTTGGGTCGCAGGGACATGTCCGTCGGAAACTAGAAAAGCTCTGTGCTCTCCGTGTTCTCTGGGGTTGCATCGACACCGTGGAAAAGGGATCGGAAGAACGGGTG
>JAGQPD010000132.1 GCA_020426865.1 Planctomycetales bacterium | reverse complement strand
GACGTAGAGGTCCAGGTCGCCATCGTTATCAATATCGCCCCAGGCAGGGGCGTTCGTCCGCAGATTCGCCGAAAAGCCGGCGGTTGCCGAGACATCGTCAAATGTGCCATCTCCCTTGTTTCGATAGAGGATGTCGGATGCGTCGAGTCGCGTGACAAACAGGTCGACCCAGCCATCGTTATCAAAATCACCGGCAGCCGCACCGCCGGTCATTAGCAGCGGCCCGCCGCCCATACCTCGGTTTTGCACGTAGTTAAAGCCAGCCTCAACGGTTACATTCGTAAAGCCAGCACGTACCGTTACCGTGGCACCGTAGCTGACGGCCGTCGCCACAATCGCAACCGCGATATGCCAATAGCCGTTCACTATCTGCGAGCCGGACTTTCCACGGGTGATCGTCATAGCACATTGCGATCCGGGCACTGGCGAAGTGACGCCGCGCCCCGGCCAGCGTTTCCCGCCGGGGCACTCGCACTCACGTGACACCCTGGCATTTCAACCTAGTGTGCGCGACTCCGTGCCAATGCAATAACACCGCCGACAACTAGCAACATAAGCGACGCGGGCTCTGGTACGACGGCCGAGACGTCGTCAATTAGCAGCACACCCGTTTCACTTGAGTCACCGGTGTTGTCGCGGGTCCTATAGATAATATCAAATGACGCGTCGTTGGGACCAAGCGCGATGGTCGTCGAAAAGGGTTGATAGCCGCCACTGCTGGCCCCGGAAGTGAAAAACACGTGATCGACGATATTCCCAGACAAATCAAATTGGTCCGTGTCCACCACGTCGTCCGAGACTCGTACCGTGGCGCTAAATGCTTCGCCATTGGTGATTTCCCAATTCCAATTCCAATTAAGCGTCAGTGTCCGTTCGGTGCCTACACCCGGAATGTTAGTGGCAAAACTCCGCATTTCATCGTGATCACTGAAACGTTCGTCCGGGATCCAAAGCGCATGCGACCCACTCGTGACGGGATCGGTCGTACCGTTGCTCCACGCAGAGTTGGCACTATGGTGCCACCCATCCGCAAAACCATTGGGATGGTCCACGCCCGGAGTTCCATGCGGCGTAAAACGACTTTCCGTTTCCATATCGCCATTGACCACCAGACCAAGGTCGCCAGCAGCAACGTTGGCGACAACGATGCACAGGCCCATGACCCCAAACAACCCAGACTTTATGAAGTGTCGTGACATTAGACTTTCTCCAAAGTTGCGAAGTAAATTGCTCATCGTGCCAAATCAATACTCCGTCGCTCGTATGTTCGTTGCGCGATCCAATTCTGGTTCTTGCTTGATCCCCGTTACTTCATGCGTCTTTCCGAGTTCGACGACGGCACATGCCCCAAAGCAATACCGACGTCGTTACCCAAGCCGCAGCGGAAGGCTCGGGTACGCTCGAGCCGCTCAATGACGCGATCTTCGCCGTATTGTTTCGCTGAAAATCTACCAGAACTACGTCGCCCTGAACGTAATCGTACTGTACCGTTGCTGTGGTCGTACCCAGAAATGTGATCTCCGGGTTGAAAACTCCAAAGAGCTTCCCCGCGGGAGCGTCAACTAAGGTGAGGGGCTCCGTTCCTTGATAGGCGTCCAGGTCCAGTTCCAGATGCATCGCCGCATATGTCCCCGGTTGATTGCCAACGGTCCCATCCAAATAAACCGATCCCGTAAGCTCACCAGGAAACGGACTATTATCGGCCATCACGATAGGCGTCACTCCACCGGCGTCGGCCGTGAAGGTCACGGTTGTATTGTCGGGATGACCCGAGCGAAAATCCCGGCGATGTCCGGGATCATGCCCGGG
>JAGQPD010000131.1 GCA_020426865.1 Planctomycetales bacterium | reverse complement strand
GACGTCGACATGTTATTGCTGGACGTTCGATTACCGGGAATGAGTGGCATTGATGCGTTACGGCCAATTCGTGAGCTCAACAGCTCAATCACAATCTTATTGATCACGGCTTACGCCGAAGTGAAGCAGGCTGTCGAAGCGATGAAGCGTGGCGCGAATGACTATCTTGTCAAACCGATTGACTTGGATGAACTGGCGGCCGTAATCCAAGATGCGTTGGGAACGGAATCCTGCCCGGCAAATGCCGTGTCAGGGTCGCACTCTTCGGGAAGCGAATCGCTTGCATTGCCCGGCGATATTGTGTGTGTCAGTCCCGCCATGTGCAAGCTGATGGAAACCGTGCGGATTGTTGCCCCTTCGGACGCGCCGATCTTGATTACGGGTGAGAGCGGTGTTGGCAAAGAGGTGGTTGCTCGTCTGCTTCATCACTGGAGTCCTCGAAGGTCCGGGCCGTTGGTGACAGCAAACTGTGCGGGGCTTCCCGAGACGTTGGTGGAAAGTGAGTTGTTTGGTCATTTGAAAGGTGCGTTCACCGGTGCCAACGCCGCGCGACTGGGGTACTTTCGCTCGGCCGATACTGGCACTTTGTTTCTTGACGAAATTGGCGATTTGCCGCTCCATTTGCAGCCCAAATTGTTGCGGGCACTCGAGTCGGGAGAAGTCGCGCCGATCGGCAGTGATCAACCTGTCACAGTTGACATTCGCTTGATAGCGGCTACGAATCGGGATGTGCAGGTTCAAGTTCAACAAGGAACTTTCCGCGAGGATCTCTATTTCCGCATTGGCGTTGTGGAACTGTGGGTGCCGCCCCTGCGCGATCGACGCGAGGATATCGTTCCGTTGGCAAAACAGTTCGCCAGCCAATTCGCTGGCGGACCAATACGCTTATCGCCGCAGGCGATGCAGGCCATTCTCGTTTACGATTGGTCGGGCAACGTGCGCCAATTGCGTAACGCGATGCAGCGGGCCTGTTTGTTGAGCCGAGGGGATGTGATTCTTCCCGAGCACCTGCCACAACAAGTCATTGCTAATCGCTCGACGGACGGCACAACACCGAGTGATGAAGGGAGGCTGTCGCAAGTCGAGCGCGCCACAATTTTGGCGACGCTGGCCGAATGTAATGGTAACCGCACGCAAGCCGCTCAGAAATTGGGAATCAGTCGTCGTGCGCTGATCTACAAGTTGCGAGCCATGGAGTGAATGCAACGGGTCAGGACAAGACGGGAGTGCTTAGTGGCAACTTAATTCAAGGAATGCGATTCACGAAGACATGGGGGGCCACCAGGATCAGGGCCGGTTACCGCCACTTGTCGTCGTCGGCAAAGGGGTGCAGAGGGCCCGCCAGGTTGGGTTTGGGCAGGGCCTTGAGCGCCGCTTCGGCAAACTTGAGATCTTCTCGAGTCGTGATCTTTACATTGAGGGGCGAACCTGTCACGACCGCCACCTTGACACCTAATCGCTCGACAAGTTGCGCATCGTCAGTCGCCGAAACATTCCCTCGCTTGGCATAGGCGTCGATTAACAATTGACGACGAAATACCTGTGGCGTCTGAGCTTGCCATACCCCCGAGCGATCCACCGTCTCGTCGATCACCCCGTTCTTGACCCGCTTTAACGTCGATGTCACCGGTGTCGCCAAAATCGCCGCGTCCCCCTTCTTCGCCGCCGCAAAGACTTCATCCACCCACGCATCCACCAAACATGGTCGCGCTGCATCATGGATTGCGACAAAGTCCGCCTGGTCCGATACGTGTGTCAAAGCTGCCATCACCGAATCACTGCGATCCTTGCCACCATGGACCACTTCAATCCCCAGGATCGCGACGTTCGCACCGAATTTCATCCGAAACATCTCGTCGTCTTCCGCATCAATCACGATCTGCGTCTGAATCACGTCCGATCGGTTCAGGAATCGTTCCGCAGCGTGCAACCAGACCGCTCGATCTGCGAGCGGGGCAAATGGTTTCTTGTAGTTCTTGTCGCGAAAACGACTGCTCTTGCCAGCAGCTGGCAGAATGACGGAGAATTTGGCCACGATTGCACGAACCTTTCGTGTCGTTGGATGGGTCGTTGGTAGTACGTTAGCAACAAATACCTCAGTACCCATTGTCGAGACGCCCCGGACCCCGTCAAGGTATCGTCTCGTCCGGATCCGTGATCACGGCGACTGTGGTATCATCGTACCCTCATGACGATTCGGTTGCCTCCGTTGGCGCGAACCGTTCCCGCTACCAGCCAACAAGAAACACCTGCAAACGACGCTGAAATCATGACCTCCTACGCGCTGTCCGATATCTACGCCGACCTTACCTGGCGAAACCTCATTCACCAATCCACCGATGAAGCAAACCTCCCCCAATGGCTGCTCGGCAACTCCCGCACGGTCTATGCCGGCTTCGACCCCACGTCCGATAGCCTGCACATTGGCAATCTCATGCCATTGATGATGTTGCGACGATTCCAACGTGCCGGCCATCGCCCGATTGCATTGGCCGGTGGCGCGACCGGAATGATTGGCGATCCCAGCGGCAAGAGCGCCGAACGGAATCTGTTGTCCGTGGAACAACTGCAGGCGAATTTGCAGGCCATCGACGGCCAACTTCGCGGCATCCTCGATTTTGATTGTGGCGATCAATCGGCCGTCGTCGTCAACAATTTCGACTGGATGCGCAGTTTTTCGTACCTCGATTTCCTCAGAGATGTCGGCAAGAATTTTCCGGTCAACGTGATGCTGGCGAAAGACTCGGTAAAAGGACGATTGGAACGTACTGACAGCGGATTGAGCTATACCGAATTCAGCTACATGCTGCTGCAAGCCTTCGACTTCGTGCATTTGAACACCAAGTTCGGTTGCGAACTGCAAATCGGCGGCAGCGACCAGTGGGGCAACATCACCAGTGGCATGGATCTGGCGCGGCGGCTGGGGCATCCCGATACGCACGCACTTACCCTGCCGCTCGTGACCAAGGCCGACGGCACCAAGTTCGGCAAGACGGAAAGCGGTGCCGTGT
>JAGQPD010000130.1 GCA_020426865.1 Planctomycetales bacterium | reverse complement strand
CGACGGTTTCCTCGAACGGATAGAGATTCACCACCACCAACTCGAACGTGCTGATGGCGTGGTCTTTCAATGCCTGTTGATCATCGGCGCGATCGTGCCGGCAGAGAATTCCGGCAAAGATCTTCGGATGCAATGTCTTAACGCGGCCGTCCATCATCTCCGGGAACCCGGTATACTCGGCGACATCCAGGACAGCGAACCCGCGATCCGCGAGGAACTTACGCGTTCCGCCGGTGCTGTATATTATTACACCTGCGTCGCGCAGTCCGGCCGCAAACGCTTCGAGCCCCTGTTTGTCGCTCACGCTGATCAACGCGTGCTTAATCGGTGGTGATTGTGTCATTATTCCGTCGTATCATTGAATCGTGGCGTTCAGCGAAGCGTCGGTGCGCCGACCCGTTGGTGAAGGGCGTCACGGACATCGCGAGGAATCCGCAGGCCATGGGCCAGTTCCGCCAAATAAGCCGCCTCGGGGTTCGTATCCAAGTCGATTGCCACCAGTGACAGCGTGTAGACCTGCTCCTCCATTCCCAGGGGCACCGACCACGCGAACTCCCGCACATCCAACGGTCGAGCAAATTCCTCCCGTAGGAACTGAACCACCTCCTGCGTCGCTCCGCCTAGCTGATTCAGTATTTTCTGCTGCTCGTCCTGGCTGATTTGCCCATCGGCCTTCGAAGCATTGACCATCGCCCGGATCAAGACCACAGCCCGATCGTTCTCGTCCAATTGATCGTGTTCGTAGGTCCGCCCCGTGTTTTCGCTGGCCCGACCGAATGGATTACCACCACGAGATGGGGGCGATGGGGCGGGACGGGGCGGAGCTGCCGGAGGATGCGTCCGCGGCTGTCCGGTACGTTGATGGTGCCTGTCCTGAGCAACATTTAAAAGGTCTTCCAGATCGCGAGCCGATCGATCGGTGTCAAAACGAGAACCGCGAGGCGGCCCCGACGAAGTCGTCCGCGAACTGGGTGACGACGGTTGCTGAGGCGCCTGGCCGCCCGATGATCGGCCACCCGCCAGAATATCCCGCAAAATCTTCGCGCCCAAACCGCCACCCCCAGACTTGCTGCCCAGCAAGCCACCAAGAATATCCATTGCATCCATCGAGCCACCTCCCCTATCTCCGGAAACCTAATGCGATGAGTCATGCCACGAATTGACTTCTGAGTATATCAAAAGCCGTAGGTGCGAACACGGTGGGAGCGTGGCGGAGGCGAAGGAACAACGGTCCTGACGATCCAGTCGCCAGGAAGACGCCAGGAAGACGATCCATGGTCAATTGCGAGCGACGGTCTGGTAACAATCAGAGCCCATCGGTGCCGAAGAAATCGTCAAATCCGTCGCTTGAACCGCTGCTATCGGTTCCGCCGTCGTCGGCCGGTTTGGGGGGATCGGTCGGGGCATCGGGGGCACCAAAGCCGTCGTCGCCAAAGAAATCATCGGCCGGCCCAACGGCATCATCGGCCGCCGGTGCGGCATTGTCCATGGGTGCGGCAGCGTCGGCTTCATCAGGCGTATCCGCGTCAGAGGGCGATTCATCCGCGTCACTCGGCTCGCCAGAACCAGCCAGCTCGGCCGCTCTTCTCGGCGGTGCTTCGACCTGCGAGGCCACTTGGGGATCGGCTACGTGAACCAGGGGCCAGTCACCACCGATCTCACGGAGGCAACGAATCATCCCGCGGCCTGTGCCGAGGTACAACCGGTCTGTCTGCGAATTGGTGACCAGCAATTCCATTCGAGGCATCATCATCCGGCTGACCGTGCCCCCAGTGTTAACGTCCAGAACCAGCAGTGAGCCGGTGGAATCGTAGCAGTAGACGCGGCTGGCGGTTACTGCCAGCAACTGGCGAACGCCGGCAACCCACCATTTCGTGCTGCCGTCGTTGGCGTCGATAGCAAACATTCCGGAGCGCAACGTGGTAACGAATACGTGATCGCCGATCTGCATCGGTGAGGTCTCGATGGTTTCGCCGGCGGAAAATCGCCAAACTATATCCCCGTCCGTCTCGTCGATTGCATAGACGTAACCGTCGATCGATGCCACGTACAACCGACCAGGCGCGTGGTAAGTCGATGGACTGACGATTGGGCCTGTCGTCGCCAAGCGAAATTTCATTCCGAAACTCGCCAGATTGCTGGCATAGAGAAATCCACGATCCGTCGGCCAGCTGATCGTCGATGGCGTAACCGTGGCGGGTGCGATGCCGTGGCCCGTGCACGATATCCGAATGGGCGTCGCGATCGGATCCGCGATCTCGATACACTCCAATTGACCGCCGATCAGAGGGACACAGACGTATCTGTCGGTCAGCGCGGGACCTGCGGCGGGCGCGGAACTTAAGGCATGGCTCCATTCCAATTCGTTGGTTTCCAGATTGACTACGAACACGTTCGATCCGTTGACGACGGCCGCATAGTGATCATTGGCGATCGGCTCCAAGGTGGGATGATCGTGTCGCCCCAAGCCGTGCACCCATCGTGTCGCCCCGGTCTCGCCGTCGACGGCATGCAACGTACCATTGGAAGTCTGAACGTAGACGGTCACCTCGGGAATGTCTATTTCCTCGACCTTGGCCTCGATACCTCGGGCCTTGAGGATGTCCATCCGATCTTGGACTTCCAGGCGAGCTCCCTCGACCCCCATCACGCGGCCGAAGGGATCGATCTGTTTCTCGGTAACAATTTCCTTCCCGGTTGCGTGGACGATCTGGAAGACCTTCGTTTTTCTTAGGAAGCTCGTGTGGGCACGTACAAATTCAATTCGCCCGCGTGCGTCGTCGACGGCAATATGGGTCTGCCAGGCTTGTTCCAGGCCGATTCGCCGCAGCTGGTCCGGCCCCATATCTGCTGACTGCGGACGGTACTGGGCGCTGGCCACAGCGCCAAACGGCAGCAAGTACGAAGCGATGGCAACCAACAAAGTGGGGAATCGAAGTGGCAACATGAGTCGTTTTTTTCTCGGTTTCGTGGGAGCAATTCGTTGGTGGAGGCATCCGGTCGAGGGCAACCGAACCAGCTTCCATAATAATCGGGAATCGACAGATTTGCACACATTCGCGGAATTTCCCGGCCATCGGGGCGCGGTCATTGTGCCAGTCCCAGCAGCCGCGGCGGGCACCGGATCGGCCAAACCGCCTAGACCATCCGAGCGCGAGACCCTACGATGGTCAGAATAACCAGGTGGTATTTCTGTGAAATAAGTGGGCCATGACACCGATGATCCGGTGGTACGGGAATGGATTTACCAGACATCCAGTCGCTCGAGAAAGAGACTCTCGAACACGTGTTGGGCTACCTGAACTACTCGTCAGGCACGCCAGACGCGAAATTTCTGTCCGGGGTCAATCGACTTTATGCTCACCTTCGGCCCCCGGAACGTCCATCCCTCCCTGGCAGCGGCTCGGCCAACTGCTGCGATCGAGCCTCGAGCAGTTACGGACAACGTCGCCGGCGTTTACCAATGCGGATCAGGCAGCGGCGGTGTTGGACATCGTGCAAGAGCAGTTGATCCCGAAGTACCGCGAGTTTCATAGTGACCTGCTCTACCATCAGGACGATGCCTTCCTGTTTGGCCCGTTCGCCTGGGGACGTTTTTGCGAGGCGATCCTGCAGCAGGGACCGCCTTGGGATGAACAGGATCGAATTGTAGCAGCGGCGTTGAATCAGCTGAACGATTACCTGGGGTACCGGCCGATCCCGATCCTGGAAGGGCACAAGATAGAACCGTATCCACACGAGCGGCTTCGTCCGGTTCCCGTCTACGTTCGCGAAGCGGGCGTAGCCGCGGGGCGATATCACGATGTAGTTACCTGCGCCTTGCAGATCCTTCGTGACAGCGATCAGTCACTCCGCGAAGCGTCGTGTTTTGCCCCAGAGGTTCTGGAAGAGTTGGCGGTGGACCCGCGTGCCTATGACTTTGACCATCCGGTCAACAAGCGACCGAATTATCATTTTGGCCAATGGGACCCGCACCGGATCGACAACAAGGGTCGGTACACACGATACATCATCCAGCAAGTATCACTTGATGCCTTAATGGCCCGGATCGACGACCGCCCGGCTCATCCGCACGACGAGTTGGTCTTTGAGGCGGCGGCAGTATTGGCGGGGACCATGTTAATGGCAGCAGGCGTCAGTGGCAGCGGCCCGCAGACCTGGGATTCGTCGGTAACGCTGGCGTCACTGGTTCCTCGGATAGCCGCCTATCGGGACATCTTCTACGAGCAGCTTTTGCACAACATGTCGGGGCCGCACGTGGAACGGCTGCGACAGGAATCAATTGAATTGCACCAGCCCTTTGGCGGCGCACGGCAACATCTCAACGCACAACTGTCGCATCGTCGGGCCATGCAGTTGGCTCACGTCCATTTGGCTCAAGTATTCGCTCGGATTGGATACCTGGAGGCGGCCAAGCGGCAGGCGGCAATGGTACCGGTCGCCGCGGCGCGCATCCAATGCCGCATCGATTGCCGACTGACCGCCGGGCAACAGGCGCTGGAACGGGGCAACATGCACGAGGCGCTCGACCACTTGAACTTGATCCGGGACCTGTTGCGTAAGGGTATTGAATGCGGTGCCATCGTCGATCCCTGGAATATCCTCGGTTTCGACGGCAATTTCAGCCTCTTCCCGGCCATGGAAAATAGCGTTCACGATCACCGCGTCGATGACCTGCTCGGCACAATGGATCGGATTTTCGGCCTTTACGCTCGCGTATGGAGCGAATCGGCCGCTGCCGATGAGACAGAAATATGCGACCGAGCTGGCAAGGAATACGAAGAAGTGTGCCAGTGGTGGCACCAGTTCGCAGTGCATGAAGTCGCTTCGGTACAAAGCCCACCGGCGTTGGAGTTGTACCACGCGGCGCGAGTCGTCGCGGATGCACTGAATCGATGGCATCGCGGTGGGGCCACCACCGGTGACGTCAAGTTCTGGTCGCCGTACGTGGATATGTTCGACTCCCCCAAGGCCTATGCACTGGCCGTTGAAGCACTACTCGAAAAAGACGACTTCGTGTCCTCCATGTCCCTGCTCGTCCACTGGTTGAGCAAGGCTCCCGAAGTGTCCCTGGAAGGGGGCAATACGTCGTTCCATATGCTCGGCCGGATGTGGTTGAACAACCTGATCGCACGCTTGCTCAACAACGACGAGGCAAGTCCACCGTTTTCGTTGGTCCGCAAATTCCTGGACTATCTGGAAGCCAACGCCAATGAATACTGGTCCGTGCCCCAATTCCGCCTGGCGTCGGGCGGTTCCACCGGATCACAACGCAAGCCACGTATGGGCGATCCACGGGATACCGAATCGGCGAAACACAATGACGAGGATGGCGAGGAGGAGGAAGAAGAAAATCACCGGACGGACGGATCCGACGGGCTGTATAGCGCCGCCTACGAAGATGTCGTCTATCAAGATAGCACCGACGATGGCGTGGAAGGCCCGGTCTTTGATTTCGACCACTCCACCGAAGAAGAGCTCGAAGCCGAATCGGAACGCATCGTCGATCGCCTGGCGTTCCTCGATACCATCGCCCGCCTGTGGCGAACCGCATCGGTCGCGTGCGTCGCTCTGGTCCGCAAATACGACAACCTGCGGAACGACCTGGAACGCGTCACGGCTGCCCTGGATGCCTGGAAAACTCAAGCCCGTCGGATGCGGAATGAATTGTCGCGACTGCTGGAGATGCTCCACGAACATCCGCTCGTGGCCAGCGGAATCTCACATGAAAGCATGGTCCAATACGATCGACGTCGACTGGTCAAGGAAACGTTGATGGAACAGATCATGGCGACCGCCGTGGAGATGAACGATTCCCTCCGGTTCATCCTTGGCGCGCGGCGGTCGATCCCCGGTCAAGAATCGTGGGACGATACACAGGATAACGCCCCCGAAGTCAGTGCCGATATCCACGTTGAAGATCGGCAAATTGCGCATCTGATCGCGGCGGCAATTCAAGGTAATATCGAGCAGGCAAGGGGCGATTGCAGCCAGCTTTGCCAAGATTGGTCGAACAAGAAAATCCTCTACGTTCCGCTGGCGAAAGGTGGTTCGCCCATTGCCATCGTCGAGGCTCGCGTCCGACAAAAGGCCTTGGAAAACCAATTGATCTGGCTCCCCCGCATGGGATTATTTACCGAAGCGCGCGAATTGATGGACGTCGCCCGTGCCATGGAACGCAATGTCCCCATCGGCCCTGGCGCGGTGACTCAGTTCGATGAAGTGTT
>JAGQPD010000129.1 GCA_020426865.1 Planctomycetales bacterium | reverse complement strand
CGTTGGGAACCGCGAAGCCGACCACGCGGCTGATCCATCCGTATGCCGTCGTT
This sequence comes from Planctomycetales bacterium, assembly GCA_020426865.1. GTDB lineage: Bacteria > Planctomycetota > Planctomycetia > Pirellulales > Pirellulaceae > JAGQPD01. The sequence goes on along the minus strand of JAGQPD010000129.1, from coordinate 8,285 downwards.
CTCTATCAATCCAGCTTATATATCGTCGTCGATCTTGATCCGAGTTCGTCCGACAAGCCGAATCTGCGGCATCTCAAGCTTGATCGTTTTCGTAAGGCGGACCCGATTGACCGATATTTCAAGCCACGCGCCGATGTGGATGTCAAGCAGCATCTCAGTGCCAGCATCGGCATTTTTGCAGGGGAGTCTCCCCAGCGTTTCAAAATCCGTGTCAGTTCGTTTGCCGCCGCGTGGGTCCTGGAGGATCCCTGGCACCCCGATCAGCAAGTGAAAATGCTGCCCGACGGTGGATTGATACTTCGCCTGCGGGCGGCCCACGAAATGGAAATCATCCCCAAAGTCCTGGCGCTGGGGACCGAGGCCGAGTTGTTGGCACCCAGAAATTCCCGGATTAGACTGAGACGTATGATTCGCAACATGGCAAGGCTCTATCGAGATACCGAAAAAAAGTAGCAATATCAACGAAGCGGCGTGAACCCGCTAGCTGTCAACCACGTACATCGGGTTGGCAATTGGACCTCGGCCCCTGGGCCATGCCAAGCCGCCCTGCCCAGCGGGAAGCGGTTGCGAAGAGCATGCGACGATAATGTGTTACTGTTCGCCGCAGCTCCTTGTGGGGGAAAAATGTTGGCGTGAAGGGCAGTAGCCGGACCGGTGCAATCGGCGCAAGACCGGACGCTCGCCGATGCGTTCTTTATCGTGTCTTGTTTGGTGGTTGGCGAAGGGGGACGACAGGGGACTGTCGTGGAACATGGGGGACGGCAGGGGGCTGCCGTGGAACATTGTGCTACTGAAGACCCAGGGCGAGAAGTGAAACTTATGTGGGACGAGCTCAAGCAACTTGATGGCATCTTGCGCGGGGAAGCAACTCGGCCTCAACTATTGCGAGACGGCGATCTGCACTTGCCAGTCAAACGGTTGATACGACTGCTTGTCGTTCTGGCCGTCGGGTATGGAGCCTGCATGGGGACCTATTCGCTGTTCCGACCACCGGCGGCGGACCCGGCGATGCAGTCGCTGGGGATCCTGCAATTCATGGCGACGATGATCAAGGTCCCCATGTTGTTCTTCCTTTCGTTGGCCGTCACGTTTCCCTCGCTCTACGTATTCAATGCCCTGGTTGGTTCGCGGCTGACCGTGATTCCCGTATTGCGCTTGCTCGTGGCATCCTTGGCGGTCAATCTCGCCGTTTTGGCCTCGTTGGGACCGATTGTCGCGTTCTTCTCGGCCACAACCAAGAGCTATCCGTTCATTGTGCTGTTTAACGTTCTCATTTTTTGCGTCTCAGGATTTCTTGGGTTGCTGTTTCTGATCCAAACACTTAACCGGATGTCGGTCCGACGCGGCCTGCGTACGACGGACGAAGTCCCTGCGGTTGCTGTGCCGTCGGTGGGGGAGTCATCAGGTGATGGGCCCGTGGGTGATGGTGACGAGCTGGATGACGTCGGGCCGCTCGATTTGACCGGTCAGCACATCCTCAGTGCGAACGTGAGAACGGTATTTGCCAGTTGGATGGTCGTGTTTGCGTTGGTGGGCGCGCAAATGGGTTGGGTGCTGCGACCATTCATCGGCGATCCAAATCAACCGTTTGCACTTTTCCGCGAACGTGAGTCAAATTTCTTTGATGCCGTATTTCGGTCGTTCATTCAACTTTTCACGGGCGGCAACTGATGCAACAGTATCTGGCGATCGCCGACGGAATCTTGCGTCATAGTGGCGACGATCAGGCCGCACAGACGCGACATCGCTGGCGGACTTTGTTGACCGTGCTTTCAGTTTTCGCCGCCCTGTTTGGTCTGGCCGTGGGCAGCTTTGGTGCCCGAATTCTCGAACCAGGCACTTGGCTGCAGGCGTTGTATTCGGCCATCAAGCTGCCAATTCTGCTGACCCTTTCCACCGCGTTGAGCCTTCCTAGTTTTTTCGTCATCAATTCGCTGCTCGGCTTGCGGAATGACTTTGACCGTGTCGTGCAGGCAATTGTGCTTTCACAAGTCGTGATGGCGATCGTGTTGGCGTCGTTTGCGCCAATGACGATACTGTGGTACGCCTCGTCGTCCGACTATTCCCAAGCGATTCTCGCGAACCTTGTCTTGATGGCGATCGCCAGCTTTGTTGCTCGTGCCGTACTGCGAGCTCAATATCGGCGTCTCATTGTACGCAATCCACGGCATCGCTGGATGTCACGGTTGTGGCTCGCTACCTATGCCATGGTCGCCGTGCAAATGGCCTGGAATTTGCGCCCGTTCGTCGGCTCACCGGGGACCGAACCACAATTCTTGCGCCCCGATATGTGGGACAATGCCTATGTGATCGTCTGGAAACTGATCGCCCGCAGTCTCGGCTACACGATGTAGCCGGCAAGGTCGATCCAGGGGGCCAGGTCCGCCTGCAATTGTTCGCAAGCGAGGCGAGCAGATGGGATGTCCATCGATTGGGAATCGCTGCGAATTGCGAACATCGGGCGACCGATGGCCGCAGCCCATTCTTGGAGGTTGGGCCCATCCGTACTCGCGTTGTGTACACTGCAAATTGCAATGTCGGCGAGCATCGCGTTCTCGCAACGATCGTCGACCAGTTCCGGACCCACCAACTCTTCGGCGACGATCAGGTATTTGTTCGAATTCCGCACGGTTGTCACATCTTCGCGATGGACAATCGTGGCCGCAATGCACGGATAACGGGAAAACTGCCGGACAATGGCGGAGATGGTTGATCCCGTCGACGAACTTCGGTGGCGCAGGTCGGCAATCATCGGAATCCCGTGGGTCGATGCCCATTCACACAGCGATATCGTTGGCTGCTCGACGGCGATTCCCAGGAGATGCTCCCGTAAGCCGTCGGCCGCCTGTTCAAGGAATTCGAAATCGGCAGACGGTGTTTTCTGCGGTAGAGTTGATAGTTGCGGGGCGGCGTGTTGAATTGGTCCTCTTAAGAATGGGAGGAAGGTGGCCCGCAGGACCCAGCGTTTTCCGTCGCACAACAAATTGCAACCGCGAGTGCCGTAGCGTGTTAGCCCGATGCGTTGGGAGGTCGACCAGACGCGTTGTCCGTGTTGCTCCAATTCCAGCGTTACGTCATAGAGAAAAGGCAGGGTGGGGGTCCAAAAGCAGGGATCGACGACGGTCGCCCGAGCCAGGATGGTTGGTCCGTCGCCTTGATCAAGAAAATCCCAGCGTGTCGGGAGCGTACGAGAATAGTGGCAGTGCGGTCCGGTGATGGTGCCACGCAGTTGGCATCTGGCGTCCGCGGACGGTCTGGGCAGTTGCGCATAGACGTAGGTCCATGCGAAGGAACCGAACCCGGTAAAAAACAACAGTTCATCGACCGAAGGCGCGATCACCTTTCCGCCTCACCTGCTTCGAGGATCTGCAGTTGACGGGCCAGTACTTGACCGGTCGCCGATTGTGAATTGCGAGCCACCATTTCCGGCGTCCCTTGTGCGACGACTTGACCACCGTCGTCGGACGCGCCTGGTCCGAGATCGACAATGTAGTCGGCGGCTCTCATCATCTGCAAGTTATGTTCCACGACAATCAGTGAATGCCCCATGTTCAGCAAGGCCTCGAAGCAATCGAGCAATTGCACGATATCGGAGAAGTGCAGTCCGGTGGTTGGTTCGTCCATCAGGAACAGCGTTCGGCCGCGCCGGGCCGACGCTAGGTAGCCGGCCAGCTTCAGTCGTTGTGCCTCGCCAGCCGACAGAGTATTGGCGGGCTGGCCCAGTCGCAGATAGTCGAGTCCCACATCCATGAGACGCTGCAAACGCTGCTGCACTTTGGTCTGTCCGCGAAAGAACATGAAGGCGCGCCGCACCGTCATGTCCAGGATATCCGCAATCGACTTGTCGCGGTAGGTGACCTCCAGGATCTCTCGCCGATATCGACGGCCGTGGCAGACGGAACATTTCATGTAGATGTCCGCGAGGAACTGCATGTCGATTTGATTGAATCCGTCGCCCTTACACGCGTCGCAACGTCCACCATCAACGTTGAAGCTGAAGTGGCTGGCGGTGTAGTTGTGCGTCCGGGCGGTAAGCGTTTCCGCAAAGACCTCGCGAATGGCGTCGAAAGCCTTGATGTACGTGACGGGATTCGAACGAGGGGACCTTGAGAGCGGCGATTGATCGACAAGAATCACATCGTCCAGTTGACCATCACCGAAGACATCGTCGTAGGGGAGGGGGCGATCGGAGTCTTTGCGTTTCCGTTGGCACAACGCCGGGTACAACGTTTGTTCGACGAGCGAACTTTTGCCAGAACCGCTGACTCCAGTGACCAGACAGAGGACGCCTAACGGCAATTCCACTTCGACATTCTTCAAGTTATTGCCACGGGCACCGGTCAAGCGAATCCAGCCGTGGCCGGGTTGGCGACGCGTTTCTGGCAAGATGACGCCCCGTCGTCCAGCCAGATAGTCACCCGTAAGTGAGGCCTCGGACTTGACCATCTCTACGGGGCTGCCTGCAAACACCACCCGACCGCCATCTTCGCCGGCACCTGGGCCGATCTCAATCACATGTTGCGCGGCCTGAATCATCGACTCTTCGTGCTCCACCAGTACAACCGTGTTGCCGCGGCGGTGCAGCTGTTCAATGGCCTCTAAAAGTCGCTGCACGTCTTGCGGATGCAAACCAACGGACGGTTCGTCCAATACGTAGAGCATATTGACCAGGCTGGAACCCAGTGCCGACGTCAAGGCAACTCGCTGGGCCTCACCGCCACTGAGCGTACGAAGCGTGCGGTTGAGCGTCAAGTAACCCAGCCCGACCATTTGCAGGTAATGCAATCGAGAACGGATCTGTTTCAACAACGTGTCGACGATTCTCTGGTCGTGTTCGGACAGCTCCAGCGATTCGAGAAATGACAACAGCTGAAGGACCTCCATCCCTGAGAGGTCCGCGATACTCTTGCCGGCAATTTTCGCGGCCAGTGCCTCGGGGCGGAGCCGGGCGCCGCCGCAAGCCTCGCACAAACGGTAGCTGCGCCAACGGCTAAGGAAGACGCGAATGTGCATTTTGTATTTGCGGCGTTCCAGCCATCGAAAGAACCCGTTCAGGCCACCGAATTCTCGTTCGGGGACGCCGTTTTCGATCAACCGCCGGTGCTTGGAATTCAGCTCGCGGAAAGGGATGCTTGTCGGGATCTCGTAGTCCGAGGCGAGCGCTAGTAGCTCGTCCAGCTCATGCGAATAGGCGGGGGTGGTCCACGGAGCGATGGCACCTTCAGCCAGTGACTTCGAGGTGTCTGGGACAACCAGGTCCATGTCAATGGCCATCACGTTGCCGAATCCCTCACAAGTGGGGCAGGCCCCCAACGGGCTGTTAAAACTGAATAGTCGTGGCTCGGGCCTGGCATATTCTCGCTGGCAGGATTCACACCGAAATGCCGAACTCAACCGCAACACTCGCCACCGACTGCCATCGATCTCGCACAGCGATTCGTTGTTGAGGGACCGATCGGCTTCGGCGGCCCCGGATAAGTGAGACACAAACAAGTCGCATCGCCCGTTGCCATGGTTGAATGCTGTCTCCAGCGAATCTCGCGCGCGTGCCGCGGAAGCACTGCCGGCCGCCAGCCGATCAACGATCCCCCACAGCCGCTGGCCGTCGCGCCAAGAAGTTTGGACCTGCTCCAATTGTTGTGGGTCGCTGATGTTCCATGTCTTGCCGCGAAAGAGTACCCGCACAAAACCATCCTCACGCAACGCCGGCAATATTTCCGGCGAATCGAAGGGAAAGGCGATCTGAAAGCGCGTTCCATCCGCAAGGCCGCGCAACCGCTCAACCACCGTTGTCGGAGTATCACGTTGCACACGCTCGCCGCAGCCCTCACAATGCACCGTGGCAATCTTGGCATACAACAGCCGCAGAAACTCGGTGGACTCGGTCGATGTGCCGACGGTCGTGCGACTGGATTGCGTCGTGTTCTTGTGCGTGACCGCGATCGCCGGTGGTATCCCGTCGATGCGATCGGCGGCCGGCTTCTCCAACCGTTCCAAAAACTGGCGAGTATAAGCGGAAAAGCTCTCGATATATCGCCGCTGACCCTCAGCGTACAACGTGTCCAATGCCAGACTGGTCTTGCCGCTGCCGCTAACTCCACACACCAGTACCAACTGGTTGTGGGGGATATCAACATCAATGCTCTTTAGGTTGTGGACGGTGACGCCACGTAGTTCAATACTGGTGTTCGTCAAGTTGTGGGGCTCCCCCAGGGTGGAGTTAACGCCGTCGTCATAGCCTTGTATCTTAACACCAATTCGGCTCGACTTGTACCGCACGTTACCTTGCTATAATACCTTGCTACAATTTGGTGCCGGAGAACTTCAGAGGAACATCGCCTTGGCCAATACAAAGAAACCGATGCCGAATCCGTTTTACGTGATCCTGGTAATTGCCGGCGTCATCTTCTGTATTACAGCGTGCGCCTATGGCACCATGACGCTGTTGTTTTTGCATCCCGAGTCGGCGGAGCAGGCCGACGCGTCACGGAAGAGTTTTCTATCCTTGGTGGATCAACACGGATTGACCGCCATGGTCGTCGAATTGATCGTCTTGGCCTTGGCAACGGTGGCGGCAATTGCGACGGACGACTATTGGCAAAGAAAATCGAACCGAATCGGCGACGAGAAACAAGGAAATCGACATGAAAGTTGAACACTCAAAAAACATCGTATCGCATATTGTCCAGATGGACGGGGCCGTTGGCTGTCATGTCCGGCAATTGGTAAACGAACAGGACGGAGCTCCTACGTTCGCGATGCGGCAGTTTGAAGTCGAGCCCGGCGGGCACACGCCGCGACATTTTCATCCCTACGAGCACGAAGTCTATGTGTTGGAAGGAGAGGGGGTCGTCTACGAAGGCGACACGCCGCGCCCCCTTGCGGCAGGTGATGTCGTATTTGTCGCTCCCGACGAAGTGCATCAATTTCGCAACACGGGAAGCAGCCCGCTGAAGTTCCTCTGTCTGATTCCCAATTCCGCCACGGGCAAAAATGTGACCGTCGTACCCGAATGCAGCGCGGAAGCGACGGATACATGAAAGCCCACGAAGAGATCGAGCAGCTTCGCGAGCAGATACGATACCACGATCGGAAATACTACGTCGAGGCCCGGCCCGAGATCAGCGATCTGCAATACGATCGACTGATGCAGCATCTGCTGCGGCTTGAAGAGCAACACCCCGAATGGGTGACACCCGATAGCCCGACGCAACGAGTTGGCGAATCGCCGGTGAGCCATTTGCAGCAGATATCGCATCGGCTGCCAATGATGTCGATCGATAATACGTATAGCGCCGACGAGGTGCGTGAATATGCCGCCAGAGCTCGAAAACTGGTCGATAACGAACCGATCGACTGGGTGGTGGAATTGAAGATCGACGGCGTGGCAGCATCGCTAATCTACGAAAATGGCTTGTTGGTTCGAGGTATCACGCGTGGCGACGGGCGAGTCGGTGACGACATTACGCATAACGTCCGGACGCTCGCCGACGTCCCCCTCAAGTTGCTCGGTGATCCGCCTCCGCTGCTGGAGGTGCGTGGCGAGATCTACATGACCAATTCGGATCTTGTGCGATTGAACCAAGAGCAAGAGGCGAAAGGGGAAAGCCCTTATGCAAACACTCGCAATGTAACAGCCGGCAGCATACGACTGCTGGATCCCAAAATCTGCAGTTCTCGGCGCTTGCACATCTTCTGTCATGGCAATGGCTACTGCGAAGGGCTTACCGTCGGCAATCACCAGCAGTTCCTCGAACAGATTCAAGGATATGGCTTGCCAGTGACACCGTTTGTGCAAGTGCACCCCAACATCGAAGTGGCATTGGAGTTCTGCGATCAGTTGATAGGGCGATTGCACGAATTGGACTTCGAGGTAGACGGGATCGTGATCAAGGTGAATCGATACGACCAGCGTGAGCGATTGGGTGCCACTTCGAAGAGCCCGCGTTGGTTGATTGCCTACAAGTTTGAAAAATACGAGGCGACAACCACGCTCAATGCCATTGACGTGCAGGTCGGAAAAACAGGAACGATTACGCCGGTGGCCGAGCTCCAGCCAGTCGAATTGGCCGGCACGATTGTCAGTCGAGCGAGCTTGCACAACGCGGATGAGATTCGGCGAAAGGACATTCGTGTCGGTGACGTCGTGGTGGTGGAGAAGGCTGGTAAAATCATTCCGCACATCGTTCGCGTGGAAAAACATCTGCGTGACGAAGACTTGCCAGAATATCCGTTTCCTCAGGTATGTCCTGAGTGTGGCACGGACGTCGTGCAAGATGAAGGTG
>JAGQPD010000128.1 GCA_020426865.1 Planctomycetales bacterium | reverse complement strand
TGCTGGTCGAGCGGCCCGGCCGGTGCTACGAACATCACTGTGTCACCGCGTTCCAGAGCCTTCGGGCGCAGCAACGGCAACTCCTCGGAATTTGCCGCACGGCACGTCCATGTTACTAACGTTGCGATCAATACCAGCCAGTGTCGTCTTGTCGCTTGCACACCCAACCTCTTTCCAAGGATGCCACTACCGGAAGTCGTCCCCAGGAAGACCGTCCCCAGGAAGACTATTCCTGATCGAGAGATGATTCGCGCTGCGCAGGTTGTGGCCACGCAACATCCTGGGCGCCGCGGTGCCGATCCAGCACGTTCCGCTGAAAACGGCGATCGCCCTGACTATTTCGCCAAACCATCATCGCGACCAATCCGATCGCTGTCAAAGCCGCAATTCCCAGCAGCAGGCCCCACCAGTCATTGTCGTCGCGCCGAACAAGCTCCGTTAACTCCACTCGCCCCCCCACCAGTAATGGGCTTTGCATCATTGGCTCAGGATCCATCGGCTTTCTATCGGTGAGAAACTTAGATGGATACGCGTAGACCTTCAAGAAATTACCGCTGACGGTCACCTCTTCGCGGATGACTTCCCCTTCCCTCATGCCCGGCGGCAAATCACGTACACAGGCGACGATCGGAAAATTTCGCAGCGTTCTCCCCTCGACGTCATCAGCGCTCGTCAAAATCCGTATCGGCAAATCGAGTGTTACGAAAACCTCCAACTCATAGTAATGGTCGATGCCAAATCGCGAGCGGATATCGTTGTCGTTGACCACGATTCGCAAAGCGCGACGGGCAACCCCACGATATGCCAACCGACAGCCTCGATAGTTATCGGGGGACGCAAGCAACTGCGCCACGTTGATGCTGGGCAAATGTACGCCGTTCATCTTCTCGCGCACTGACAGTCTGTCGTCGTCGGGCAGCTGTCGCTCCATGCCCATTAGTTGGTAAAACGGCTCGCGATCGGCATGTGTCAATTCCCGACGGTCTTGTACGTCATCCAACAAGCCCACATCAAATCGGTGCTGGCCCAGTTCTGCCGTCGCCGCAGTGACCCCCAGTATCTTGTCCACTTGAGTCGGGTGCCAGGCAATTCGCTGGGCGGCCATCACAACGGTTGGCGCACCTTGGAAAGCGTCGCCATTTGCCGCGTCATTGGGTTTATCGGCCGCGGCGCTTTCTTGATTGCTGCCACGGGGTGCCGACCCACGCTTTAAGAACATTCCGACGGCCGACACATGTTGAGGGGAAAATGCGTTCGCCGATTCTGCCTGCGTCCAGGCCAAAGGAACGTGGCCAACCAGTAGCTCGACATGCCGCGCGTCATGGTCCAATTGCACCCATGCGCGGTAATACTGTTTCATCTGCCAGCGGTCCGCCATCGCGGGAGATAGCCGGATGGCTTGGAATTCCTTCACCACGCCAGAGATGGTCCGAATGTCGCCACGGTAATCTTGCGGGGCGCCCTCCAGTTGCGTCCAGGCGGGTGCATTGGTTGCCCAACGCTGCAGTGCGTCCAATGGTATCTTTGGAAAGACATGAAGAATGCGAACCAGCACCTCTTCTTCTTCGCTGCGATAGTCGCTACCGTCGACAAAGAACGACAATTGACTGTCGTCGATCCCCAACGCATTGAGCGTTTGCCGCGAAGTTAGGGTCTCGATCGATTTCGAACGTTCGTCCGCATCTGCATGGCGGTCGTCGGTGATGACGCCCATCATTATGATCAGCGTCATACCAAAAACAGTTGGCACCCTCGAGCCGGCGAGCCGTGCGCGGCTTAATCGACGGTGGGTGGGGAGGGGAACGGCTGGAATGTCGAACGATCGGCGGTTCACAGAGCATCCCTCGGCGGTGTATGTGGACTTTCCCATTGCGCGAAATCGGGTGCGGCGGCCTCGGTGATCGAACGGGTGGGCCGTCGATAGCCGCGCCAGACGCGCCACGAAAACAACGCGGCGACAGTGGCCGCCAGCAGGACCCAGCCGACGAATTCGAGCGGACTGGGTAATGGTCGATCGGGTGCTGGTGACGTAGTAACTGGCGGTGTCCATTCCAAGGGCGCACGAGCCAATACCAATGGTGCCGTGCGGGGGCCTTCAACCGCCTCGTACGCCCATCGTTTGAAGAAGATTCCCGTGAAAGTAACGGACTCGTTCAGCGTCATGCCTTCCGGAAACTCGTTGGGCATTTCCAAGCTGTAGACCACCACAGGGATCTCTGATTCCGACGTCGTTGATAACCAGCATTGCCAGTAGGCCTCAATGCCAGCCTCGTTGGGTGGCGCCACGATTCGATGTGCCCGTCGGACTGTCCCCTCGACACGGACGGCACAACCGCGGTAGGCAGGCGACTGCCGTTGCAACTGCAGTGGTCCAACCGGATAGCGGGGCGCATCGGGAACGAGCGGCGATGGTAGAGCCTTCAGTTTAGCGAGGATGCCGTACCATGCGGTGGACTCGGCGGCGCGAAACACCGTATCGTCACGAACGGTCGACAACCACTGCGGATTGATCGTGCCCCACAGCCTACCGTTTTCCGACGGCACGACGTTCGCAGGCGGCGACTCCGTTGCATCGGCCCCATCTACCTGACTCGGTTGTGTGACGGATAGGTGGCCTTCTTGTGCATCGCCCGAGCGGAACATCCACCGCCAATTGTCCGGGCGGCGCGCCCGTTGCATCATTACCAGGACCAGCACCAGCGCGATAATCAACGTGGCCAATCGCAGCTGGACTCGCCACGGAAACGCTTGCCGCGATTTGATGAGAGCCTGGCGACGGGCTTCATCGGCCAGTCGGTTCATGAATGGACTCCGGCGACGAAAACGATGGATCGGGAGAACGTAGGTATTCGATCTGCGGACCAGACAGCATTGTTTCGAACGTCCGGTACCGAATTCTATCGTATCACAGATTCATCCACACGGCGGTTAATCCGCGAAAACCGGTGGTCGTACGGTGCGTCTTCGACCTGCTCAGAATCGCTCCATGGCTACGAGGCGGAATCGCCGACGTGATCCGGCAAGTGGAATCGAAAGAGCTGCTGCCCCTGATCGACCCGGTCGCCAACCTTCCGAACTTCGCCATCGAGTCCGACCGATGAATCCCTGGCGATGACGTGGGCGATGACGTGGGCGATGACGTGGGGGGCACTCACGATGAGCGGTCTTCTGCCAGTTTTCTCAAGACCCCCAAGGCGATTCGACGCATCTTTGGCTCGGCCGTCTTTGCCGCCGCGATGACATCGGCACCGCACGTCGGTGATAGGCTGTCCGGACGACATACATTGGTAACCGCCGACAATGCCAAGACGCGCAAACCTAAATGCACGGCCACGATGACCTCTGTCACGGTCGACATGCCGACCACGTCCGCCCCTAGTTTGCGCAAGAGTCGATATTCCGCGCGGGTCTCGTAGTTGGGGCCCAGCAATCCCACGTAGACGCCGCGATGGACGGCAAAGTCCTGTTTGCGGCCAACCTGCCGCGCCCATTCGACAAGCTGTGGATCGTAGGGATGCGACCGATCGGGAAAACGACGTGCAAGCCGAGCGTCGGCCAGCCCCCTGAGTGGATTGCGAAACGTGAAATCGATGTGATCATCCAGTACCATGATTTCGCCAGTTCGGTAGATCGGATTCAACCCACCGCTGGCATTGGAAACGATCAAGATCTCTATCCCCATTTCCTTCATGACTCGGATAGGAAAGGTCACTTCGGCCGGAGAGTAGCCCTCGTAGAGATGGTATCGACCCTCCATCGTCACGACGCCGATGCCGGCCACGTGACCGCAAATCAGCTGGCCGCGATGCCCCGTGGCCGTTGTTCGCGGGAAATGTGGTATCCGCTCGTAATCGACTTCCACGTCTCGCTCGATATGTTGAGCAAAATCCCCCAATCCCGTCCCCAGAATGATGCCGACGCGTGGCTGACCGTTCCATAGTGACCTAATCGCGACAGTTGCCGAGTTGATCTGTGATTGCCAATCGTCCTGTGCCTCCACTTGCGTCTCCGTTTCCTGCCATCCGCCCAGCAACCGGGCAGCCAACGCGACTCCGGCAATCGCCGATCGCCGCGGCGATCGGCAGATTGCCGGTACGATTCGAATGCCTGTATCGAAAATCTAAGGTCTAATAGCCCGCTTGTCGTCCCGGTTGACCGCCAACGATCATCTCGGTAGCACTGGTGCCAATGCGAGTTGCCCCGGCGTCGTACATTCTCTTTGCGTCTTCGTAATTGCGGATCCCCCCGGCTGCCTTGACCTGCATCGTTGGGCCACAGTGAGTACGCATGAGCCGCACATCCTCGACCGTCGCGCCACGATAGTCGAATTGGCCGGTTGACTGTTTGACGAATCCAAATCCGGTGCTGGTCTTCACGAAATCGACCCCCGCGTCACGGCAGATTTCACATAAGCGAATCTTCAGGGTGTCATCGGGCAAAAAGTCGTTTTCGAAAATGACCTTCGTGATGGCGCCATGGCGTCGCGATACGTCGACCACAGCCACGATGTCGCGCGCGACAAAATCCCATTCGCCCTGGATCACCATGCCAATGTTGACCACCATGTCCAATTCCCGAGCACCTTGCTGACACGCCCCGTCGGCTTCAAACTGCTTGGTTTGGGTAGCATGGGAACCGTGCGGGAATCCAATTACCGTACCGACCGCGACAGAGCTGCCTTGAAGCAGTCGGGCAGCCAGGGCAACCGCGTAGGGTTTGACGCACACGCTGGCTACCCCCAACCGGTTGGCCATCTGACATCCTTCATAAATGTCGACGTCCGTCAACGTGGGGTGCAACAGCGCGTGATCGATGATTTTGGCGAAGGAGCGCGATTCGTGCGACATCGAGATCTCGAGATTCTGGAGCAAAAAGCAAACATCATCAACCGTTGATCCAGGATCGTCAATCCGTTGCGGCGGGGGGATGGAAGCAAGGCCCCCGTGCCGACAGTGCTAGCACAAGGCTTGCGGCGGGGGCAGCTGCAGGGTAGCGGAAGTAGATTGCAGTTGTTGAGGAAAGGGACAGTTTCGGTGGGAAATTGCCGATGGCAGAGGAACGCGGCCGGATCTGGAACGGTGGGGAGGAAGCGGGACGGGGTTGGCTGGCCAGCGCGGATGAGGGGAAGTTGGATTTTTTTCCACGAAGAGTGGGTCGAGTCCCGTTGCAAAAGTCTGAAGGTTTGGTAGATTTGCTGACTTGTAGACAAGTTAAGTTTCAGTTCATTTAGTTCGTTCTGGCAAACGCGTTTTCTAGGAGATCAGGTGCTTCCGGCCGCAGGGGCCATGCGTCGCACCGAGACGTAGCAGTCACAGGTAATCCATGACCATTACGAAAGAGCGAAAAACAGGGTTAATCCAAGAGTACAAGCGGGGTGACAACGACACCGGGTCGCCGGAGGTCCAGATCGCCGTATTAACGACCCGGATTAACAACCTCACCGAGCACATGCGGACCCATTCCAAGGATTACGCAAGTCGTCGCGGTCTGCTCATGTTGGTCAGCCGGCGACGGCGGTTGTTGGATTATTTGAAGCGGGTCGATCCGCAGCGCTATATCGATATTATTGGGCGGCTAGATATTCGAAAGTAAGCGCCGCGCACTCTGCGGGTTCGGTCATCTAATAGCTCGGTAACGTACGACGCACACACGCTCGCGCCAACGGTCGTGTCGCCAATGCACGCGACACGGTCGCTGATGTTCGGCGCGCAATCGTGGCGGTCTCTCTGTCGTATACCGATTGTTGAATCCCCCTGTCGCGCGCCAAGCCGCGGGTGGATGGAAGTCGTGGATTTCTGCCAGGCTCTGTTGTGGAAGGGTTGTGTCCGTGAAAGTACGTGTAGAGAAGCAGATTGGCAAGTCAGTTTTGTCGTTCGAAACCGGTTTTCTGGCCAAGCAGGCGTCGGCCTGTGTGGTGGCCCAGTACGGCGATACGGTGGTAATCAATGCGGTGGCGTCGGGGCCTGGTCGTCCAGGTATCGATTTCTTTCCCTTGACGTGTGACTATCGCGAGCGAACATCGGCGGCGGGAAAGTTTCCCGGTGGATTCATCAAGCGGGAAGGTCGTCCGACGACCAAGGAGACGCTCACAGCGCGATTGATGGACCGACCGATTCGTCCGCTCTTTCCGGATTGGTTTCGGGAGGAGGTGCAATGCCAGGCGATGGTCATGTCGAGCGACAAGCAGAACGATGGCGATGTTTTGGCGATGAACGGCACCGCGGCGGCGCTGCACATTTCCCCGCTGCCGTTTATTGGTCCCGTGGCATCGGTCCGGTTGGGGCGTATCGACGGTCAATGGGTCGTGTTCCCGACGGTGGATGAGTTGGAAGAGAGCGAATTGGACCTGATCGTGTCCGGGAATCGCGAATCGGTGTTGATGATCGAAGGTTTTGCTCGCGAAATGGGAGAAGACCTGATGACCGAGGCGATTCAGATATGCCACGGCCACATTCGCGAGATCTGCGATTTGCAGCAGGAGTTATCCGATAAGGTCGGGGTTGTCAAGCAAGAGTTCGCTATTCCGCCGGACGATGGTCTGTTTGAACAAATGAAGCAGCGGTTTTACGACGACCTTCGACGGGCCAAGCAGACCGAAGGGAAGGCCGCACGCGCGGAAGCTGTGTCGGCGGTGAAAGAGCGGGCTTTTGCCGAGCTGATTCCTGAGCCGACGGCCACTGGTGCGATCGCCCCCGAACGCTTCGCCACGGTGTGGCACGATTTGACGCAAAAGGCCGTCCGCGACCTGATTCTCACCGGTACTCGTCCTGACGGACGCGATCACAAGACGTTGCGCAACATCGAGTGCTTTGTTGGTGTCCTGCCACGAACCCACGGTTCGGCCGTATTCCAACGTGGCGAAACGCAGGCGCTTGTCTCCATCACGCTGGGGACCGCTCGCGATGAACAGCGAGTTGATGGATTGGGCGAGGAGTACTCGAAGAAGTTCATGCTCGACTATAACTTCCCGT
>JAGQPD010000127.1 GCA_020426865.1 Planctomycetales bacterium | reverse complement strand
GTGCAGGCCCTCAAGGAAGTGTCCGAGCGGGGCGCCGCGATGGCGGTCGACCTGGCCGGGAGAATCATCCAGGCCGAAGTGAAGCCGGACGACCACGTCCGGCTGATCGAAGCCGCGTTGGCTGAGGTGCCGGGCCCCGCGCCCAGCCAAAACTGATACGTACCGTGGCGACCAGGCCGAACGGCCCCCGCACGCGGTACACCAAGATGTGGTCTATGGTCCGGCAAGGTCAACGTTCCACCACGGCATGTTGGCACCGAGCCCTAGCGACACCCGAAGGGCGCGCAACGCCTGTGTGCGGCAGCGCCGCACGCAGTGACGGGGGACTTGGTCCGGGCAAGAAGCCTCCGCCCGATCCAAACGCAAGAGTAACCACAACGCAGCCGTCGTAGCGAGCCCCGATCGGGCGTGGCACGAAACTGCGGAGGACAACGATGTCAGACGGTCAAAGCGATTACGAACATGCCTCGACGACGGCAGCCGATGCCGCCGCACAGCATGTCGGCATCGTCTATGCCAAGTCGTTACTGGGTGCGGCTGAAAAGATCGGCGTGATCAAAGACGTGCTCGCTGAGCTCAATTCCTTCGTCCGCGACGTCCTTGACCACTTTCCGGAATTCGAAGCGACGTTAACTTCGGGGCTGCTGTCAGCCTCCGAAAAGGCCGAGATGTTCGAGCGCGTGATGGCGGGCCGAACTTCGGACCTGTTCGGCGACTTTTTGAAGGTACTGGCCCAGCACGACCGCCTCGGCTACCTCCGCGTGATCCGCACGGAAGCACGGCGGTTACACGACGAGATGCGCGGCATCGTGCGCGTCTCGGTACGCACGGCCGTGCCGCTGTCCGAGCCGCAGCAAGTCTCAATTGCGAATCGGTTGCGCAGCATCGTCGCTGGCGAGCCGGCACTTGATTTACACATCGACCCCACGATCATCGGCGGCATCGTGTTTCAAGTCGGTGACACCGTTTACGATGGTTCCGTCGCGCGACAGTTGCGGAACGTGCGCGAACAGATGATCGACAGGAGCATCCATGAAATTCAAAGCCGACGAGATAGCTTCAGTTATTCAGCATGAGATCGAGCAGTATCGCTCGCACATCGACATCCGCGAGGTCGGTCGCGTGTTGGAGGTGGGTGACGGCATTGCCCGCGTCTACGGCCTCTCTAACGTGATGGCCGGTGAAATGGTCGAGTTCCCCGGGGGCGTCATCGGTTTGGCGTTCAACCTGGAAGAGAACAGCGTCGGTGTGATCATTTTGGGCGATTATTTGCAGATTAATGAGGGGGACGAGGTTCGCAGCCTGGGGCGGCTGTTGTCGGTGCCGGTGGGCGAAGCGGTGATTGGCCGCGTGGTCGATCCGCTGGGCAATCCGCTGGACGGATTGGGCCCGATCGAAACCACGGAATCCCGCTTTGTGGAATCCATGGCGCCGGGTGTGGCTCATCGCCAACCAGTTTGCGAACCGCTGCAAACGGGGATCAAGGCCGTGGATGCCATGACACCGATTGGTCGCGGTCAACGTGAATTGATCATTGGTGACCGAAAGACCGGCAAGACAGCTGTGGCGTTGGATGCCATTCTTAATCAAAAAGATTCCGGCGTGAAATGTTTCTATGTGGCTGTGGGCCAGAAAGATTCGTCGGTCGCCGGTGTGATCGAGATCCTCCGCAAGCACGGGGCGATGGAATACACGACGGTGATCGTGTCAGGCGCCAGTTCCCCCGCGCCGCTACAATATGTTGCCCCTTACGCCGGAACGGCGATGGCGGAATACTTCATGTATAAGGGTGAGCATGCCTTGATCGTGTATGACGACTTGTCAAAACAAGCTCAAGCGTACCGCCAGTTATCGCTGTTGATGCGTCGTCCACCCGGGCGCGAGGCCTATCCGGGTGACGTGTTCTATTGCCATAGCCGACTGCTGGAGCGTTCGTCCAAATTGTCGGACGCATTGGGGGGCGGTTCGCTTACGTCGTTGCCGATTATCGAAACGCTGGAAGGTGAAGTATCTGCCTACATTCCCACGAACGTGATTTCGATTACCGATGGGCAGATCTATCTGCAGCCCGACTTGTTCTTTGCCGGTATTCGCCCGGCGATGAACGTCGGTATTTCGGTGTCGCGCGTTGGTGGTGCGGCCCAAATCAAGGCCATGAAGAAGGTCGCCGGCGGCCTGCGATTGGACTTGGCCGCCTTCCGGGAACTGGAAGCGTTCGCGCAATTGGGGACGGAACTAGACGCGGCAACGCAATCCCAGTTGGATCGCGGTTATCGCATGGTCGAATTGCTGAAACAACCGCAGTACAAGCCGATGAACGTCATCGACCAGGTATTGAGCATTTACGCCGGCACGCAAGGTTATTTGGATAAGATTCCTGTCAACCAAGTTCCCCAATGGGAGCAGGGTTTTCTCGAATACATCCATAGCGAGCAAAAGGACCTGTGGGATAAGCTCAACGAACAACGGGCGCTGGACGACGATTCGATCGCTGCAATCCAGGCCGCGATTGGCGAATTCCAGAAACGGTTTGCTCAACAGACTGGTGCCAAGCCCGCAACGGTGACGGTGTAGCAGTGGTGATTGCCCCCGCTTCCGTCGACGGCGACAATGGCTAAAACCGAAACGTTGGAAAAAAGGGGGACACGGCATGAACCACGATATGAATCAAGATATGAACTCGGACAATATCGATCCTGTCCAGTCGTCGCTGGGCCCGGGAGGGACCGGGGACGTGACCCAGGATGATAAGACCTGGGGAATGTTGGCGCATTTGTCGACGTTTGTGGGATTTTTGATTCCATTTGGGAATGTCGTGGCGCCGCTGATTATTTATTTGGTGAAGAAGGATCAGTCGGCGTTTGTCGGAGATCAGGCGAAAGAATCGCTTAACTTTCAAATCACGGTGACCATTGGTTACTTGATTGGCGGGGTGACATCCTTCATCTGTGTTGGGTTTATCATCTTGTTGGTGCTGGTGGTGGCAGATGTCGTTTATACGGTCATGGCCGCCATCGATGCGAATAAGGGTAACGCCTACCGTTATCCGTATACCCTACGATTGGTGAATTAAAGAGTAAAGATCGGACATGGCCAAAGCACGAGCACTCGATAAGCGGCGCAAAAGCGTGCGGAATATCCGCAAGATCACTCGCACGATGGAATTGATTGCGACGGCGCGGTTCAAGAAGGCGATGGACCGTGCGACGGCTGCGTCGGCGTATACACGACGAATTACGCAAGTCGTCCGCGATTTGGCCGACGCCGGTCTGGAGGTGTCGCATCCGTTGATGGAAGCTCGCCCGGAGCCCAAACGGGCGATACTGTTGGTGATTACCTCCAATCGCGGCTTGTGTGGCGGTTACAACGGGAACGTCATCCGCGCCGCGCGAGCTCGCTGGGAGGAACTTCGCGGCACGCCTGGCATGCAAGACGTGCGATTGGAAATGTGCGGCAAGCGAGGAAATTCGGCGTTTCGCTACCGGGGGATCAAGCCACACGAATTCTACACGCATTTCGAAGACAAACCACGATTCGACGAAGTTGAGTTGCTTGCCAACCGTTATCTGGACAGTTTTGTCGCTGGCAGGCTCGATCGATTGGACGTTGCGTATACGTGTTTTCAAAGTGCTTCCCGACAAGTCGCCACCATCGAGACGTTGTTGCCGTTGGGGTCGATAGCCGACGGTGAACAAGGCAGTACGGGCAGCTCGGCGTCGGGTGGCGAGTCGATGTATGAGTTTGTGCCATCGGCTGAAAGCATTCTCGAGGAGGTGGTGCCCACCAGTTTCAAGACACGGTTGTTCAAGTGTTTTTTAGACGCGGCAGTTAGCGAACAAATCTCTCGAATGGTGGCCATGAAGTCGGCGACCGAGAATGCAGGCGAGCTAATACGCCAGCTGTCGATGACCTACAACCGAGCGCGACAGTCGCAGATCACGGGCGAGATCATGGAAATCATCGGGGGCGTCGAGGCGCTCAAGAAATAAGAGCTTACAGAAAGACAGATTATGGCAACCGCAACACAAAACAAAATCGGTAAGATTACCCAGATCATCGGTTCGACGTTTGACGCACAATTCCCGGAAGACCAGCTGCCGGCAATTTATAACGCTGTCAAAGTTGTGTCCGACACGAAGGGGATCAAGTTGAACCTGACAGGGGAGGTGCAGCAACACTTGGGTGGTGGACGCGTTCGCTGCGTTGCCTTGGGTAGCACCGACGGGATGATCCGTGGCCAGGATTGTGTTGACACCGGCTCGCCGGTGTCCGTACCGGTAGGTGACGCGACGTTGGGACGCGTGTTTAACTTGTTGGGGGAACCCGTCGACGATCGCGGGCCCGTCAATGCACAAGAACGATGGCCGATCCATCGCGAGGCACCGCGAGTGGACGAATTGTCGACGAGCACGGAGTTGTTCGAGACGGGCATCAAAGTCGTCGACTTGCTCACGCCGTTTGTTCGCGGTGGTAAGGCGGGGCTGTTCGGTGGTGCGGGACTGGGGAAGACCGTTATCTTGACCGAGCTGATCGCCCGTATCGCTTCTTCGCATGGTGGTTATTCCGTGTTCGCGGGCGTAGGCGAACGAACTCGCGAAGGAACCGACCTGTGGCTGGAAATGCAGGAGACGGCGATTGGCCAGACAGGGCGCAAGGTTATCGAGCAAACGTGCATGGTATTCGGCCAGATGAACGA
>JAGQPD010000126.1 GCA_020426865.1 Planctomycetales bacterium | reverse complement strand
CCGATAATGTGGCGGCAAACTCGCGAGGATTGAGCGATTCGGGCAACTCCGAGCGATGGCTAGAGAATATGGTCGCGGACCATCGCTTTACGGCCGACGAGGTCCGTCTGGCGACGGGAATGAGTTTGCAACAGGCCACCGATGCCGTCAAGAGGTATCGCATGCGTGCCGCCACGGATCGAGCAACTCGCAACAACGATGATGCTGCCGTGGATGCGCCAGCCCACGGGAGCACACGGATCTTGCCTTACCCCGGCGGACGGCACCCGCGGCGAGGGTTCTTGGAGGGGGCGATTCATCCCCAGCGCGAAACCAAAGTCAGCGTGTTCGCGCCGTGGGCCGATGGCGGTTATGCCGTCGTCGATGTCCCGGAAGCGATCTTTTCCAACTTGGGCCTTACCTATTTGGCCCATACCCACATCCCAACCGTCTGGGATGCACGGCAGGTGACGCTACCGAAGTTGGAGTGGCAAGAAACCAAGGATGGCTTGACTTGCCAGCGCGTCTTGCCCAATGGCATCGCATTCAAGTGTGACGTGCATGCGGTAGAACGTGGCGCTGAAATGTCGATATCCCTCACCAACGGAACGGATCAGCCGTTAACCGGTTTGCGCGTGCAGGTTTGCACGATGCTCAAGGGGTTGGTGGGTTTCAATCTACAGCAAAGCCTGCCGCAGATTGTGCGAGATCCAGTAATCGCAGTGCGCGCGTGGGGGACAGACCGCTGGCTGCTGACAGGTTGGACCCCCAATCACCGCGTATGGACGAATCCGCCGGTCCCGTGCCTTCATTCCGATCCGGTGTTTCCCGACTGCCAACCGGGTCAGACGGTTGTCGTGCGCGGAGTCCTGAAGTACTTCGCAGGGGCCGAGATTGAGGCAGAAATTGAGCAAGTACAGCGTCTATTGCGGGAGTAGTTATTCATGAGTGGCCGCGTCTCGTTGCTCGTCGATCGTCCGGTTCAGGCAATCACGTGGTGTGTTGCGTGTGTGGTTTTCTTGACGCTCGCGCGTCCCGTGCAAGGCGTGGATGCTTCCGTCCATCGCCGAATGAACGTGGTGATGATCGTTGCTGACGATTGGGGGTGGTCGGATGCTGCATGCCTTGGCAGTGATTTTTACGAAACTCCACAGATCGACAAGTTCACAGCAACCAGCGTGAGGTTCACGCAGGCCTATGCCGCCGCGCCGGTCTGTTCACCGACACGAGCAGCGTTGATGACGGGCAAATGTCCCGCGCGACTTGGGATGACCATTTGGCACGAGGGTGCGATTCGCGGCGGGCCGGACGATCGGCTATTACGCGAACCGCAAGCCGTAGCGAATCTATCGCGGGACGAAACGACATTGGCCAAATTGTTTCGCGACCGAGGATACTTTACGGCCCACGTCGGCAAGTGGCATCTGGGGACTGCTGCGTACTACCCGGAGGCCCACGGTTTTCAAGCAAATGTGGGAGGCACATTTTGGGGAGCACCTGCGACATACTTCTATCCATTCGCCGGACGATGGAGCGAGTCGGATCCCGAGTATCGCTACGTGCCGGGACTATCGCCAGGCAAAGTGGGAGACTACCTGACAGACCGTCTGACCGACGAGGCCGTTCGCATTATTGGCCAGCAGGCAACCGGGCCTTTCTTTTTGAATCTTTGGTACCACTCGGTGCACAGCCCGATCGAGGCACCGCCGTCGCTCGTCGAAAAATATGAACGAAAAGTGCCAGGCATGCGGCACCGTGATGCTCGCTACGCCGCGATGGTCGAGCGGTTGGATCACAACATCGGACGCGTCTTGGCCACGCTCGACGAAGTAGGACTGGCGGATCAAACAGTCGTGGTATTGACGAGTGACAATGGGGGCGTGGATTTTGATCAACGGGGCATTGTGCCGACGTCGAATGCCCCGCTGCGAAGTGGTAAGGGGACATTGTACGAAGGAGGATTGCGAGTGCCACTGATGGTTCGCTGGCCGGGGATGACCGATGCCCGTGAAGTGGCCGAGCCGGTGATTTCGCAAGACCTGTTTGCCACGTTCGCCGAATGGCTCGGTGATGCTGCGGCGTCCAGTGACGGGTTGAGTTTGTTACCATTGCTACGCGACGGATCGGCGACTCTCGATCGCAAGCAGCTGGCGTGGCATTTTCCGCATTACTATCCGCGATTCACGCCCGGAAGTGCCGTGCGCTGGAAGGGTTGGAAGTTGATCCATTGGTACGAAGGAGATCGAGTTGAGTTGTACGACCTGTCGCGTGATCCTGGCGAAGGGAACAACCTGGCGGCTGCCGATCCCGAGCTGGCATCGCAGTTGCGACAGCGACTGGACACATGGCGTCATGATGTGGCGGCGCGCGAGCCACACTTGCGGCGAGCAGATGGAGTGAACGGCCAGAAGCGGCACCGACGTCACTAGCGCACCCCAGGCCAGCCGCCAAACCACGTTTCATCGCGGAGTCTTGACAACCCACGACTGAGGCGTGACCTCCATCGGTAATTCTTGGCAAGCCACGCAAACCCTTGGATTCACCCACGGTGCGCGATAACATAGTAGGGGCACTTGATCGTGTAACAATTCCCGACACAGTTGGAAACGATACGGAATACGAGGTAAGGACATGTCTACGGCCAGTCGATATCAGCCACACTATCGCGTGTCCGACTATCTTCAGTGGGAAGGGGACTGGGAGCTGTGGTTTGGCACGGCGGTAGCGATGGTGCCGTCACCGTTTGCGCCGCATGAGCGAGCTGTTACAAAATTGACTTATCAAATCGAGTCATCGTTGCTCCGGCACGAGTGCGACTGCCGAGTCTATGCGGGGCTTGATTGGATCGTTCAGGATGACACTGTCGTGCGACCGGATGTGATGGTTGTTTGTGGAGAACAGCCGGAAAAGCACCTCGAACGGCCGCCGGCGTTGGCGATCGAAGTACTTAGCGATTCGACCCGCTCGAAGGATTGCCACGCAAAGCGAATGTTGTACGAAGAGTACGGTGTTGCCTGCTATCTAATTGTCGACGTGGACGCAAAGTCGATTCAATGGCTGCAACGTGACGCTGACGGCAAATACCAAGATCAGTCTTCGCAGATCAAGGCAGACACGTTCTCTGTGACGCTTCCGGATGGATGTCAAGTCGGATTCAGCCGTGAGCTTACGTTTCAATAACGCTTGCCGGGTTGACGCTTGCGTTATGGTCAATCTGAGGTGGCTCAAATCGTGGGCTGTAGCTCTTCGATGTGGCCGAACTGCATCTTTGGTATCGGATTTTCTGTCTTCAACGGCCGCCGGATCGAACCATTCATGGAGGAACTGTGTTACGATGGAACACGCCACAGTGCGGCCAGAATTTCAGGCCGCGCGGGCAACGTACCTTCCATTGAAACGCCGGAGTTTTCGATTACAAGCGAAATTGATTACAAGCGAAATAGAGTACAAGCGAAATAGAGTAATTTCATGTCGAGCACGCCCTGTCGCATTTTCGTTTTCGTAGGATTCATTGTCTGCAGTAGTGCTGCAAGAGCGCAAGTTGTGGAAAATGTGTGGTTGCCACCTTCCACGGGGAGTCAGTCATGGCACACGGTCGGCAACTGGAATTCGTCCGTGCCTGACAGTCCATTGAGCGTCGCCAACTTGTCGGTCGCCTTAGGGGCTGACCTGGCCGTGTCGATAGGCGACAGTGATTTGACTCTAGCCGGATTGACGCTCGGTGGCTCGGCCGGTGCTGTCCGCACGGAGGTACAAGCGGGAACCGGGATCCTCGTGTTTCAAAACGACGACGCCGCGTTCAATGCTGGCAATGCGTTGATTGTCAGCCACGGCGTGCCGGGGGCAACCAACATCATCAGTGCTGATGTTCGGGCGAACGCAGAGAAGATCGAATTTGGTGCCAGCAGTACCAACAACATCGAAATCACCGGCGACATTTCGTTTTCGGGGGCTGGTGCCCTTCGAAGTTACATGCCAGCGGGCGTGATGGCGACCGTTTCTGGTAACGTGAATGTCAGCGACCCGAATACTGGTTCTCCGGGTACGATTTCGCTCAATGATTCGCGCGACAACACCGGTTCGCTCGAAATCAGCGGCGTGATATCAGGCGTGGGGCAGATTACGATTGGCCCCAATCGCACGACCGTTGCCTTGCCGTTGAGCACCGTCATTCTAAGTGGCAACAACACCTTTTCTGGACGGATTGTTGTGAACCGAGCCAATATTGTGTTGGCAAACGACAATGCGTTGGGAACAGGGGACGTATTGCAGGGCCAACCCAGCAACGAATTCGGGTTCAATTTTTTGAGCGACAACGACGGCCGGACGATCAGCATCCCGATGACCGTGACGCAATGGCAGACGGTACGAGGCGACCATTCGTTGACCTGGAACGGAGACATTGTCCAGGACAACACGCGAGGCCTCATTAATTTGCTGTCGCAAGGAAAACAGCTGACGTTGGGGGGCGACGTGTTTCCCGTGATGGGCACCGACGTGGACCGTATTTTTACGATCGACGGTAACGGTCGCACGGTGGTTTCTGGCGCGTTGCGGAATCATCAAGACGGCGATTTTGCCGGGTTTGGTAGCTATCGATTTCGTGGCACGGGTGTCGTTGTTCTTAGCGCCGGTGGCGATAGTACCTATTCGGGTACCACATTGATCGAAGGATCGAACGTACACTTCGCGACCGACGCCGATCTGGCGGATTCGCCTGAAGTGGTAAGCGTGGCTGGAGCGGTCGGTGTTGATACTGGCACCTTGACGAGTACGTTGATCGGACGAATCGCCGATGGCGCCAGCGGCGGATTGATGTTGGCCGACAGCGAAGCCAATGCGACGATTGATTTTGCCGCTGGTGATTTGATTTTTGTCCCCGGCATGAGCGTAGCTGCGCCGGAGACGGGGATCACGTATACGGGTACGATCAATCCGGCGAACAGCACGTACCGACTGGGGGGCGGCTCCGGGACGATCCTATTGCCCAACGACAACCAACTGACAGGCGCACGCAACCTGATCGCAACCAATGGTGGGACCGTCCATCTAACGGGCACCAACGACTACACCGGAACAACCAGTGCGGTCGCCAAGTACATTACGACATACCAGGAGCAGGCAGCGGCGGATGAAAACTCGCTGGCCGATAGCCGTATCTTGTTGGGGACCGCGATCGCCGCTGAACATTTAGGGAATGGCGGACTGCCAAGTAGCATCGGTAGTGCTCCGAGCGACGCAGCAAACATCTATTTGCATGGGTCGAAGTTGTCCTACGTCGGCAATGGCGACTCAACGGACCGCCTGTTTACGATTGGCACGGCTGGAGCGACCCTCGATTCGTCCGGAAGCGGACCGATCCGCTTCACCAACGCCGGCAGTTTGTCGGCCATGGATGCCGCGCCACGAAGCGGCGAATTGGATGGCGCCGTCAATCAAGGACGCGTGATCAATTTGGAACGCACCGATGATCTGCTGATCGGTATGAGCGTTACCGACAGCTGCGGGCTACTCAATGGCGCAGTGATCACGGAAGTCATCAGTTCCTCTCAGGTCCAACTGAGTTCCGGTATTGGATCGAATCAAGCATGTGGCCCGGGCCCGATCGCATTTGGGAGTGTCGCCAAAACTTTCACGCTTTCGGGCAGCAACTCGGGCATGAACGTCCTCACTCCGGTGATTGCCGATTCGGAGAATGGCGTAGTTCACGTTGAAAAGACTGGAGCGGGTACGTGGGTGCTTGGGGGCGAAAACCTGTATTCCGGGACGACGACCGTTAAGGAAGGGCAGTTGATTGTGACCGGCGCGACAGGTACGGGTGATACGGTGGTAGAATCGTCGGGGCGATTGGCGGGAACGGGACTCATCCGTGGCAATCTATCGGTCGACGGCGTATTGGCGCCAGGGACGGACGAAGATCCGCTCGGTACGTTGCACCTAGCCACAGGCAGTGACGCGACGATTCACGAGAGTGGCACGCTAGCGCTGCAGCTTGGTGACGGCATTACCGATCAACTCGACGCGCTGGGCAGCCTCACGGTCAACGGTGCGACATTGGAAGTAGCGTTTGTCGATGGCTATTCGCCAGCCGACGGGACGGTTTTTGAGGTGCTAATGTTTGCGTCGGCTGTTGGCAGTTTCGGGAACCTCGTTTTGCCTGGCGGGGAAGAGATTTGGGACGTGACCGACCTACTTGTCAACGGCTCGCTGACATTTTTGGGAGGTGGGGTTAGCGTTTTGGCGGGAGACTATAACGGAAACGGAACCGTCGACGCAGCGGATTACACCGTATGGAAGGATACGTTCAGTTCGGACGCGGATTTGGCGGCCGACGGCAACGGCAACGGCATGATCGACGCGGCTGACTACACAATCTGGAAAGACAATTTCGGTAACACAAGAAATGGCGTCGCAACCGTAACCGTCCCGGAACCGGCGTCTGCGGTGTTGGCGATTGTCGCCTTGCTGGCGTTGGTTCGGAGGGCCGGCGGAGTTTCCGACGTACGAGAGCGGGGCGTTAGCGTTGTCACTGCTTAGCGTTTGGCCAAAGAATCGATGGCAGCGTGCAGCGTTGATGCTCTTGGCAACGCTGATTCTACCGTATGGCTTCAGTCGAGTTGCCAGCCCGTGGCGCCGCGTGTCGATTCATTCAAATCGCGACGCAGTGTATGACGGGCGACCGCGGCCAGGACACATTCGTATTGCCTCCTACAACATAGCTCATGGCCGTGGTACGGTTGCCTCGAATTGGGACGGCGGCAGCCATGCGGAGCGAATGGCTCGAATGGCTCAGATGGCAAGCTTGCTTCGCAAGATCGATGCAGACGTTGTCGTGCTGAATGAAGTCGACTTCGACGCCAGTTGGAGTCACTCTACCAACCAAGCTCGTTTCCTGGCCGACAACGCCAACTATCCCTACCGGGTAGAACAGCGAAACCTGGATTTCCGCATTCTCGGTTGGACGTGGCGATTCGGAAACGCTGTCCTATCGAAGTATCCGATATCAAATGCGAAGGCAGTTTCCTTTCCGAGCTATTCATGGTGGGAGACCGTGCTGGCAGGGAAAAAGCGGGGCGTCGTCTGTGACATCGAGACACCAGAACGATCCGTCCGCGTGATCGGCGCGCACCTATCGCACCGGAGCGAACTTGTGCGTGTGCGTTCGGCAGCGAGGCTCGCAGATGTCGCCACTGCGAGTGTCCTGCCAACCATTGTGGTTGGCGATTTGAATTCTACGCCCTCTGGATTTCCGAATTCTGTTAGCGATTTCGCTGGAGACAATGCGATCGACGTATTGGACAAATCTCAATATTTTCGGCGTTCACCTGAGCATCCGCCCATTGCCGCCAGTGATTTTACCTTTAGCTCCGTCGAACCAAGAGCCATCATTGATTGGATCCTCATTCCACGCGAGTGGAATTTCGAAGAATACACAGTAGAGCCCTCTGAATTGTCGGATCATCGTCCGGTCTACGCCGATGTGGCTCCTCAATAATTTGGAGTTCGTTCGGCGGCTAGGCGATAATATCTTCCACGACCCGTCCGTGAACATCCGTCAGGCGGAATTCGCGGCCGGCGAGCTTGTATGTCAGTTGCTCGTGGTCGATGCCCAACAAGTGCAGGATCGTGGCATGCAAGTCGTGCATGTGGATGCGGCCCGCTTCGGCCAGGTGTCCGATTTCGTCGGTCGTCCCGTATTGAAAACCCCGACGGACACCGCCGCCGGCGAGGAACGATGTGAAGCCGCGTGGATTGTGATCGCGGCCGTTGCTCCCCTGCGTAAAAGGTGTGCGCCCGAATTCCCCGCTCCACCAGACCAGCGTATCGTCGAGTAATCCCCGTTGTTTTAGATCAGCCAACAAACCAGCCACCGGTTTGTCGGTCGCCTTGGCGTGTACTGCGTGTTTGGGCATGTCCGAATGTTGATCCCACTTCGGATTCGTCCCGTTATCAGAATAATTCACCTGAATGTACCGCACGCCCGCTTCGGCAAACCGCCGGGCCAACAAACACTTCCAGCCAAAGTCCTCCGTCTCCTTCTCGTCGATGCCATAAAGCTTCAACGTCGCCTCGGTCTCGTTCGACGTATCTATCAAGGCTGGGGCTGCGGCTTGCATGCGAAAGGCCAGTTCGTAGCTCTCAATCGTGGCACGCAAATCGTCGTCGTGTCCCATGGCATCAAGCTGCTGTTGGTTGACGGCCTGGAAGTAATCAAACTGCGATCGCTGTCGAGACTGATCCCAACGTGGGTTTTCGAGGAAACGAAAATTCGTCTTCTTCGTTGCTTGCCCCGCCATGCCAACGGCCGTCCCTTGATAGGCTGCCGGCAAGAAGGCATTGGAATAGTTCCGCGGTCCGCCGTTGGCAGCCGACGGGCCAAGCGTGATAAAACCGGGTAGGCTCTGGTTCTCCGTCCCCAAACCGTACGTGATCCATGAACCAACCGACGGCCGGATGAAACTGGTGGCACCCGTATGCAAGAACAGAGTCGCCGGGCCGTGCGCCACTCCGTCGGTATGCATACCGTGTAGAAAACACAGGTCGTCAGACTGTTGTCCAATATGAGGGAACAGATCTGATACCCATTTGCCCGATTCACCGTACTGCCGAAACGGCCACAATGGCTTCATCAGCTTCTGTTTGCTTTGTTTGCCAAAATCTCCAAACCGGACGCCAACAAAGTCAATATGTGTGCCGTCCCGCCGAATCAGCTCGGGTTTGTAGTCGAACGTATCGACGTGACTGGGACCCCCCTGCATGAAAATGAAGATCACGCGTTTTGCTCGCGGTGCAAACATCGTGGGCCGTTCCGCCAGCGGACTGGCTTGCGTCTGCTGTTCGGCGCAGAGGCCGGCTAACGCAACGGCACCGAAACCACAGCCCGTGTTACGTAAGAGTTCCCGCCGCGAAAGCGGTTGCTGGACAGATCGAGTGACATTGGCGTGTGTATTCAACATCAATCACTCCGCTTCGTTCCATCAATTGAGGTATCGGAATTCCAGTGCCGCGAAACATGCATGGTAAACGGCCGCCCACGCTTCACGCTCACTCTCCGGGGCGGCGGCCTGTAACGTGCTACGATACAATTCCCCCAACAGCGAACGTTCACCATCGGTCGGCAATCGTCCCCAACATTGTAGCGTAACATAGTCGAGCTGGTCCGGCCACGCCGCGACTCCTTGCACGCCGGCAATCGCATGGACATCCTGCAGTAAGTGATCGGCTGCGGCGTAAGCTTGATCCAGTACGAAGGGGCTGTTCATCAAATAGAGGGATTGCGTCGGGATGATGCTGTTGGCTCGCCGTCCGACAACGAGATTCGGATTGGCGGCATCAAATACCTCGAAGATATCGAGGATCGAATTGCGAAACCTGGGGACGTAGACGCTACGTCGGTGGGAATCGAACTGGTAATCGCGGTCGTATTCGGTGATCTTGCGGATCGTCAAACCACCGGCAGTTGCATCCAGGTTGTCGCCGATCACCAGTAGCGAGTCACGCAGCGATTCGGCGTCCAGTGGTCGGCGATGAGCGCGCGTAAGTAGTGCATTGGTCGGGTCGGCGGCAATCGCCGCGGGCGTCGCCTCGGTACTCAGTCGGTACGTGCTCGAGTTGACAATTCGCCGGACAAGGTACTTGGTGGACCAACCGTTACGGATGAATTGGTCCGTCAAATAGTCGAGAAGTTCGGGGTGAGTCGGCGGCAAACCGGTGGTCCCGAAGTTGTCGGGTGTTGCAACGAGGCCGACTCCGATCAGATGCTGCCACACGCGATTGACGTAAACGCGCGCCGTAAGCGGGTTGTCGGGCGCAGCAATCCACCGGGCCAATTCCAGTCGACCACTGGCACCGTCAGGTATTGCCAGTTGGCTGGCTGATTGACCTTGATCATCGACGGGGCACAAAACCGATACGGTTCCGCGTGGCACGATATCGCCAAAATTCCGGACGACTCCGCGAATCAGCAGCTGTGTGTCACCGGTCTGCTGCTCGTCGGTCACGGACATCGCCTTAGGGATTGGGGGCTTCTTTTTTTCCAGTGCGGCGAGTTCGTCGATCAGAGGCTTGAGCTCCGGGTGGTCCGCCTGCTGCTTTTTCTTTTTGTCGGACGACTCGCCATTGTTGGTATCATTGAGTCCCAGAGTGGAACGTTTTTCTGAAAGCTGTTGCTGGAGCTCGGCGACCTGAGCGTTGTGAGCCTCAAGAGCCGGTTGATCCACAAGGCTGTCAAGTTCCACTTGATAGAATCCACTGACGTTGCCTGGCGTCAGGAGTTTCGTGCTTTTAAAAATCCCGGCCAGGGCATAATAATCCTCGGTAGGGACCGGATCAAATTTATGGTCATGGCAACGAGCGCAGCCGAGTGTCAATCCCAAGAACGCGCGGCCGATGGTATCGATCTGTTCGTCGATAACCTCCATTTGCAACTGTTCCTTATCTTGCATCTCGTAGTTCGTGGGACCGAGTGCCAGAAAGCCTGCGGCGATGCGCTGCCGATCACGCTGCTCCAGTGATTCGAACGGGAGCAAGTCGCCGGCGATTTGTTCGACAACAAACCGATCGAACGGGAGGTCGTTGTTGTACGCATCGATGACGTAATCCCGGTACCGCCAGGCGTCGGGCAACATCAGGCTCCGTCCTCCGCCGCTCGATTCGGCAAAGCGAGCAACGTCCAGCCAATGGCGTCCCCATCGTTGGCCAAATGCGGGGGTGGCGAGCAGTCGATCGACTAATCGAGCGTAGGCTTGTGGATCGGTGTCGTCGACAAAAGCCTTGATGTCCCGCGGTGAAGGAGGGAGGCCGGTCAGATCGTACGACAGGCGACGAATGAGCTGTACTTGTGAGGCTGGCGATGACGGAGATGTGTCTTGTAGAGGCCATTGGGCGACGATGAATCGGTCGAGCAGGTCGCGCGGCCAGCTGCGGTGTATGGCAAGGTCTGGCGCGGTCGCAACGCGGACGGGTTGAAACGCCCAAAACCGTCGGCCGGATTGAAGATCGATCTCACGACGTGTTCGATTTGGCGGGGCCGCCGCGGCCTGGCGGGGATCGTGGGCTCCGTGGCGGATCCACGCGACGAAATCTTCGATGACCGAGTCCGCTAACTTGCCATCCGGCGGCATCTCGAAATCCTGGTGCCTCAGCGCCGATATTAACATGCTGCTTTCCGGGTCGCCCGGAACAACCGATGGTCCCGAACTCCCTCCGGCTAGCAACCCCGGGCGGCTGTCGACCAGCAATTCTCCCCGGACCTTTTCCGCGTGTGACGAATGGCATTCGTAACAATGCTCGACCAGGACCGGCCGAATTCGCTTCTCGAAGAAGTCAACATGTGCTTCGCTAGACAGGTCCGCCTGGTCTGTGTTCTCTTCGGCGTTCTCTTCGGCCGCCAATGTCGCCTGCACCGGCAGGTCCAAGCCCAAGTTCATGCCATAGGCGAGGCAGCAGAATAATCCGGTTAACCAAATGGGCGGAGCACGCATGAATGTATCTCGTGGCCAGCTGGCAGGTGGGACGCCGAGTTCACCGCGTAGGGATGTAAGTATGCCATACATCAGAGCAGGAATCCAGCGGGAATGGGTCCTATAGGGTTGGACTTGTTGTGAAACAGAAGGGGGAGGGGGCAGCGGTCGGTACGAATCAGGTGCGTATTACTTGTTTTCCCTCACAAAAGCCCGACGCGACAAACGACGGCGGCGGCGAACTTGCTCTCGGCCGTTCACTGATTCCCACCCACTACAACAGTTTCGGTAGCAGCGGCTTGACCGTCGATGTCCAACCGGGCGAAAATGAGCCCTTCAATATCGAACTGACGGACTGAATTTTTCGCCGGTTACCGTTCGAATTTGTCAATCTGACTGTCGCAGACAGGTAGCCATCCATGTCACATATCCGCATGTTGGTTGTAGCCACCACGTTCCTTTTCTCGACTTCCGTTCTCGCGGCGGGGGCTGAGGACCTGGCTGCTGACGCGGCGTTGCATGAAATTGTATCGTCGTCGGTGCCGCACCCGGTCGCGTATTGGTCGTTCGACCAGTGGGACGGCGCCGAACCGACGGGGGACGCGAAGTTGGAAAACGTAGGGCCAACGCTCCCCGAGTTCCCGGACTTTGGCGAGGTCAATGCGGCACTGATGCTCAAGCAGTCCGCCTACGCCGTCATTCCGGATGAGGGTCCTGCTAGCCGATTCGACTTCGACCAGGGCGATGAAATAACGATCGAAGCCTGGGTCAGTCTCGATTCGATGGCGGAGAATGCCTACATTATCGGCAAAGGGCGAACCGGCGACGGCGATAATCAGAATTGGGCTTTGCGATTGCGTAGTCGAAGTGGTGCGGCGTGTGTCAATTTCCTGTTTCGCAGTCGTGACGTACCCGCGGAGGGTGATAACGCGGCGAGACCCGGTGATTGGCACCGCTGGACATCCAAGAAAGGGTTTGCACCGGGAAGCGGTTGGCATCATGTGGCAGTGACGTATACATTCGGCGAACCAGATAGCATCCGCGGCTATTTGGATGGCGAAGAGGTGAGTGGTGCATGGGACATGGGGGGCGCTACGGCTGATCCCCCCGTCGTGGATGACGATGCCATCTGGATCGGCGCGGCCATGAAGGGCGCCAAGAGTAACGCACTGGACGGGGCGATCGACGAACTTGCCGTGTATCGAGGCGTGTTGCCGCCAGAAATCCTAAAGTCGCGTTTTCGTTATGTGCCACAACCCCCCGTACGGCCGCAAGTGCCGGATGACAAAGTGCTGGTACAGTTATACGGGCCTATCAGCGGGATTGCCTCGGTTCCGCAGCGAGTCGGGACACTGCTGACAGAATGGGAGCAGGTGCCATGGGCATTCGTTAGACTTCCCAACCGTTACGACGAATGGGGAATTCGCGACGATTGGGGGAAGACGCTTCTCGTTCGTGCTTGGGGGACGGTGGAGTTGCCCGAGGGGGAGTGTCAACTGCTGGTCCGATCGCGCGGATACTCGCGGTTGTGGATTGACGGCCAGGAGCTTGCCACCACACCGGCCCAGGCAAATCGTTCCGGTGCGCACCACGTGGTTGATCCGCTTCCTGAAGTCCCTGTCGAAGGGATGCGGCCGGCGGCAATGGCGGATCGCGAATCGCTCGTCGATTTCCGATCTGACGGCGGCCGTCATGAATTGTTATGGGAAATCATCGTGGGTGGTCCCAGCTTCCGCGCGGAGTTTGGCGAGACATCGCTGTCGATCGCCCGCGGCGGCGAAATGTTTCATGTTATCGATGCGCAGCTACTCAGGCCATTGACCGACATGGGCTGGACGTCGCTGGCCGCCGAATTGCAACACGACCTGGACGAACAGGATATTGCAACACGCCGTGCGGCGAACCGGCGACTCGAGCCGTATTGGCATGAGCGACACGAATATGCTATCGCGAATCTAAAGAAGTCCCGCGGCGACATGTTATCGATCGATGATGTGATCGCGCGAAAAGGACAGCGTCTTGATCACAGCCAGGCGGAAAGGGCACGCGATCTGACAGACTCACAAATGCAATCGGAATCCGCTCGATATTTTTCCGAACACATAGAGACGATCTTTGCTAGTCAATGTTATCGATGCCACGGCGAAAAGAAAAAGAGCGGAATGAACCTGAAGGAGCACGATCGACTGTTGACGGGTGGCGATTCGGGGACCGCCGCCATCGTGCCGGGCGAACCCGATGCCAGCTATTTGGTCGAGCTCGTATCCGCCCCGGAGGATGCGGGACGCATGCCTCCCAAAGGAAACGGTCTGTCGGCCTCCGAGATCGAAAAGCTTCGTGAGTGGATTCGTCTAGGCGGCGATTTGCCTCAAGATGATGTGGAACCGGTTGCGGCAACGGAGAAGGTTGACGATCTAACGTTCTTGCGACGTCTGTATCTCGATACCATTGGCATGGCGCCGACCTACGGTGAGGTGACAGAGTTCCTCGCTGCAGACGAACGACGACGTCGCCAGGTGTGGATTGATCGATTGCTGGACGATCCGCGCACTGCGGACAATTGGGTTGGATACTGGCAGGACGTGCTGGCCGAGA
>JAGQPD010000125.1 GCA_020426865.1 Planctomycetales bacterium | reverse complement strand
CTTGGTCGACGGTCAGCGAGTGTCCACCGTGGTGGAAGTAGCGAGGCCACTCAGCTGTCATCAGACCGACGGTAAGGAAACCCGAGCCACCTAGCATTTTGTGTCATTTTCTCCGCATTCTTCCGTCCCAACGACTATCATACTCTAGACGACCTACTCGTTACTTTTCAGCTACTGTTGCAGCCACTCGACCAATTCCGTACATTGTTCCTCAAACTACGGGCATAGACGAGCTACAACGCCGGTTCCTTCACACAAAGCTTCGATATCCTCTGCTACGACGTTTTGGGTCGACAGAAGTCGTTTAAGAAATTGCCCAATCTCCCATTAACCGCATGCTCATGTATGTGGCACATCATTTGTCGCACGCGAGCTAAATGACTTCTTGGCGTCAGTAGAACAGGAGCGGCGTCTATCAACATTCGACGGGAGTGACAGAGCTATTTGTGGGCTTTGCCGTCCCATTGACGATCTTTCTCAAATGCTCAGCGGCCTGATTCCGATGGCTGTAGACGGTACTGACCATTTGCCCGTTAGTGTGCCCAAGAAGCGCCGCGACTGTCAGGTGGTCAACTCCCCGGTCCAACATGCGTTCTGTGAATCCGTGCCGAAAATCGTACAGGGCAACCTTTCTTCCAACGTACTTGCGCAAATATCTGAAACGGCAGTTGCAGGCAGAAACAGTCCATTTTTTCCCTCGCGTATTCGTAAATATCCATTCCACACCCAACACGCGTCGACGTTCGACGATTTCGATTGCGGTTTCGTTCAAATAAATGACTCTCGACCTTCGTTTGCCTTTCGATTCTTTCACAGGAAACACCAATCGATCACCATCAACATGTCTGGGTTGGAGATTCCTTAGCTCGAATGGTCGTGCCCCCGTTTCCCAGGCCATTGTCACTAGGTCGCGAAAACCCGACTTGGAATGCCTCAGAATTGTCTGATACTCTGCTTGCGTCACCGGAGTCTCACGTCTGTCAGCTTTCGGTTTCGGGATTCGCGTGCACGGGTGAAAATCCAGCAATCCGACCGACACCGACCACTTAAATGCACGTTGGACACTTGCGGCGGCGTTTCGTTTGTAACAAGACTTCCAATCGTGAGCATCCATATACTCAATCACGTGATACGGCTTTAGTTCAGCAGCCGTCATTCGGCGGCCGTTTGGCAGCCATTTCAAGAATCGCTCCCAGTGATCCTTGTACCCATCAGCGGTGCGTTCCGCGCGATGGCAATAGCACCACGAAAGGAATTTGTCGGCAATCTCACATACGAGCAAATCCGTGAAAATGACCGGCTTTCTATCGTCCTTCTCAAGCATTAGTCGATGAAAATGCTTTTCTGCTTCGCGCTTGTCAGAACCCAAACGAATCTGTTTGCCGTCGACAGTGACGTACCAAGCTTTTTCGCTCTTTCGCCACCAGATGCCAGCTTTGCGACCCATGCCAATCTCCTTTTAGTGCGGAGGAAAAGTGCGGCAGGGTAATTCTAAGAGCGAAAAGCCTTGGGACAACAGACTTTAGCAAAAGCAATACGATGGTTCCGAAGACCGATGCGCTATCCAATTGCGCCACGGGCGCCGAGTCTTGCTCATTCTGATATGATAGGTCTTGACCCAAGTTGGTTCAACGGGGTGGGGGGCCTTTTGTTGCTGGCCCCGTGCGCCACCGCTATGATCTCGTGTTTACCCTTGGCGGCTATGCTGGGCGACTGGAACTATGACCAATGTTACCCTACGAATTCTCGATGGTGCCGATCGCGGGCGTGTTTATGACGACCTGGAACCGCCGATCACGATCGGCCGGGAAGAAGGCAATACCATCCAACTGAATGACGATCGCGTCAGCCGGTTCCACGTAAAAATCCAAGAAGACCACGAAAAATTGGTCCTCACCGACCTGGAAAGCACCAACGGCACCAAAGTCAACGGTGAAGAAATCCAGCTGCGAATTCTCCGCTACGGCGATATCGTCACCATCGGCCGCTCGGTACTCCTGTTCGGCTCCCGTGACCAAATCGCCACGCGTCTGGCCAAGCTCCGCGGCGCCAACCTGCCCACCGTCGACCCCGACGACCCCAACGCCAATCGCATCGAAGATGCCGTGTCGCTCGACTTCGAACTCAACTGGAGCGAAGACGAAGACCTGCACGCCACGCTTCATACCATCGAGCCGCCCGAGCTGCCCGAACGCCTTGGCGCCGGTCAAGCCGCTCAGCTGTCAGAACTGCTCGAATACCTCCATATCCGCATTCGTCAGCTGCTCGCCTCCGTCCAAGTCGACGACGAACGCAATCGCATCACACTCAGCCAACGGCAATGGCAAAATCTCGTCGACCTGCAAGCGCGACTCGCCGGCTACCTCCGCGCCATAAGCGAACCCGACGATCCCAACATCGATTAAACCGCCTCCCACGTCTGCCGCAGCAGCACGATGGGAGATGGATGACGAAACTGCCAGCCCCAAGACTTGTCCGTCAGCAAACACCGCAGCATATTCGCTACTGCCTTGCGGCGAGCCCCCCACTGACTCAACAGCCGAAACCAAACTTGCGGGTTGGTCGCCAGCGACCATCGCAATTGCTTCGCCCAATACTCGGAAGTCAATCGCATATCATGTGTCGCGTCTACTTCTTCCGTGAGCCGAAACCACGGTTGTGCACACTCGACGAGCTGCCCGTGATACGGATACCAACCACCGAAACAACGCTGCAATACCATTGCCAGATGGTACCGCTCGCTCCCTCGCGGCCACGCCTGGGGGCCACGGCGAATATCTTCAGGTCGGACCTGTCCGCGATAACGAAAGTGCAATGTGTTGGCAACAAATTTCGCTCCGCGCGGTATCAAACGCCGAAATTTGTAGAACATCGAACGATAAATCTCTTCGTCATGCCGGCGCATGGCATCGGAAACCTGCACAAAATGCTCGATCGCGCCATTGGCCACGATGCCCTGAAATTGACCGCGCCAGGAATGAGGAATCTGCTGATAGTCGAGCAGATGCACGTCCATCCCGCGCGATTGACAGTCGTGTGCCTGCGACGGCGAGATGGTGATGCCCGTTGCGTCGATCTTGCGGTCGGCCGCCTGCAACAGCAAGCGGCCATATCCACAGCCAACGTCGAGGATCCGATCGCCCTCACCGCATGCTAAGCGATCCAGTGTATCCTCCGCCGCTTGAAATTGGGCATCTTCGTATTTGGCCCGATCGTTGCGGACACTGTCATAGCGACCAGCACCTAAATCGCGAATCCCACCGGCCAATGCGATATCCAACAGCTCATAACAGTCCCGCACAACCGCCGGTGTCTCGACGTTGGGTGTCGATCGCCCGACATGGACTCCGTGACCTCGTCGCCGCTCAGGTACCGTGCATTGAAAAACCATCGCATCAACCGTAGCCATCACCATGCTCCTTCTTCGATATCGTTTCGCTCGTCGTTCCCCTCGTCCAATCACTGGGTACGGACTTTCAGCGCTATCGCGGAAGATTTGTTACAACAGGCAAAAAAACCGGGAAAATCGTCACGTCCCGGTCGGGGGTTGTGTCCCCCGATAAGAGTTCATTGCCAAAATGGGCAGGCTAGCGGACATCCGGGTAGACTCTGCTCGGGCCCGATCACGGAAGTGGGATATCTTTCAGTTCAAACTCGACGGGAATCCTCATGATTCCCGCCGGCGTCCGGTAGACGAACCGATACCCCTCTAATTCGCCCGCAACCGCGAATTTGTACGACAAGCCAATTTCACTCGGCAGCTGTCGGGTTGTTTCGAATCCGGCGTTTTCCACGCGTTCACCTTGTGGATTGATCAGGTAAGCTTCATTGCTGTAGATCCACGCCCGATGCGATTCCAACGCACCGCTCGCTTCGTCAAACTGCACCAAAATGCGGACATCGTGCACCGAGCCATTCTTGCGGGTCCGCTGGAGAACAACGGCAACATCGCCATGCTTGACGGGAACATCCTGCGAATCGGCAAGATCCTCGAATTCGAAACTGTGCTCCATACCCGGCACAAGTGCTACGGCCGTACCACGCAGCTGTTTGATACTCGTAATCGAACGATCGGGTAGATGAAACGGAATGTCCATCTCGACCGACCCCACCGTATTCTGAATGGAGACTTCAATCTGCTCCAATCGATTGTCGACCTCAACAAACGAGCCGTCGCTCCCCAAGGCATTCACGAGATCCATCGGTTGCGTGATCGAGATCGGTACGACTCGCGGTTCCCACGAAATCTCCATGGAAAGACGCAGGATCTTCTCTTCGGGATTTCGCAAGTTGCGCATGGCCTGAATCCGAGTCGCTTCAAAGCGAAAGATCTCGTGATAGGCCACGCGTCCCGTATTCGGACCTTGACCTTCGTCACGGCCACGAATCGCCAGAGTTCGCAACTCGCCGCTGTACGGGTACGGCGTCAGACCAACCTGGTCGAGCACTTCATCCAACGCCTGCCAGAACGGAACACCGTCCAACTCGACTGACACTGACGCGTCTTCCGATTGTTGACCAAATCGATCTCGATAGTCAACAATCTTGTTCCCTGTCTGTTGTTGGATTTTTTCCAGTGCCTCCGACAAGGGCATCGTCCCTTTGAGTGTCACGCGCGAGGCACGTGACGTCTGTTCGGCGACCAATGTCTCCAATCGCGATCGAACGCGTTGCAGACGTGTCTTTATTTCCGGGGCCATGTCACGACCAGGGACGGGCAAATGTGATAACACGTTTGGTCCAAGTTCGACCAACTGTTGTTCGGCGGCCTGTCGTAGTTGGGCATCTTCAGCGTCGAGCTGCGTTACCAATTGAGCAACTTGTTGTTTCAAATCGACGTCCGGTGTCGGAGCGGCTTGGGCCAACACGAGCGCGCCAATTATGAACAGGTTTGCTTGCATGGAAACCTCCTTATGTATTCAATCGCTTGATGCCTAATGACAAACGGCAATCATGGCGCCTGACGGCGCATCTTTTGCCTTAGGTGCCACGTTGTCCATTCCACGTTGTCCATTCCATCCATGGCGACCGATACTGGGCCACCAACTTTGATTGTAGCAGTTGCACCGACGGTACGGAAAAGCTGGCCGTGATCTTCCTGCCTCCTTGCCGTCGAGCATCGCTGCGGTACCCCAGTTCGGCGTGCAAGTAAGGTAGGGTTGAGTTGCGTGAATAACGGGCCAGATTGTAGAAAACGAGAGTACTTGTGGGGGCTTTATGCGTCACGAAACTGATCCATTTGGTGCCGAACGGCCATTGGTGGTAAGAGGGCGAAGACAGTTTGGAAGCCTACGCACTTGGGTGACGACCGTCCTGTTGGCAGTGCTGATAGTGCAGCCCGCCGGGGCAGCACAACCATGGACACTTCGAGTGGCGGTCGGCGGCCAACAGCTGGTGGGATCGCCGTTGGTGTGGGGCAAGAGTCAGGCAATTCTGTTGGGTCGGGACGGCCAGTTGTACGAATTCGACACCCACGATGCCGGATCGCGGGAGAAGTTGAGCGACACATTTGCGGGTTACTCGCAATCGGAAATGCGCGCGGCGTTGGTCCGTGAATTTGGCGAGCGTTATGAGGTCTCGGCCACCGGCCACTACCTGGTGGTGCATCCAGCGGGTCAAAGTTCGGTCTGGCCCGAGCGATTCGAGAAGTTATATCGGTCGATGACCCACTATTTTCAGACCCGCGGAATTCGGGCCGAACAGCCGCAGTTCCCCTTGGTGGCCGTCGTGTTTTCCCGGCATGACGAGTTTATGCGGTATGCTCACAATCAAGGTTCGCGAATATCGTCGAATGTATTGGGGTACTATGACAACATGTCGAACCGGATC
Organism: Planctomycetales bacterium; assembly: GCA_020426865.1. GTDB lineage: Bacteria > Planctomycetota > Planctomycetia > Pirellulales > Pirellulaceae > JAGQPD01. The sequence goes on along the minus strand of JAGQPD010000125.1, from coordinate 3,417 downwards.
AAGATGTACGACGCGAGTTCAACCCGGGCATCGGCACAGAATTGGGAGACAAACGCTGCGACGATTGTCCACGAGGCGGCTCACCAAACGGCGTTCAACACGGGTGTTCATAGCCGATATTCGCTGCCACCGCGGTGGCTTGCCGAGGGGCTAGGGACGCTATTCGAAGCCCCCGGTATCTATGACTCGCGGCGATATGGCACGCTTACGGATCGGATCAATCAACAGGAGTTGGCGACCGTGCGGACATATTTTCCCAAGGAGATTCCGTCCGATGCATTGGCCGCGATCATTGTTGACGACAAGACGTTCAATCGCAATCCGTCGTCAAGCTACGCGTTATGCTGGGCGCTTACTTTCATGTTGGCCGAACGCGAACCTCACAAGTTAGCTCGATACTTACAGGTTACGGCATCTCGTTCGGTGTTCAAACCGTACACGGTCCAGCAACGAGCGACCGATTATCGGCAGGTGTTTGGCGAAGATATCCGAATGACCTCGGCGCGGTTACACCGGTTCATCGCTGAATTGCCCTAGCCATCAAGCACATTAATCACCGCTTTCCGCTATCGCCTCGGGCGGCGCCGTCGCACGACACTCAACAGGATTAGTCCACTGCCGAAGAGCAGCACGGCAGAAGGTTCGGGGATGGCCGTGACGGGGAACGAAGTGTATTGCGTGGCAGTGGCCCCGGCCATGCTTGCTGCAAGATCATCGATGGCCGCGGGGTTGCCGGTAATGTCCCGCAGATCGATCCCAAATTCAATTTGAATGGCATTGATGCGTCCATCGGTGTTACCGGCGCCATAGGTTTGTACCGTAAAACCTCCGGCGTACTCTGGATCTTCTATTTGCGATTCCCAAGGAAGATTGACGTCAGGTTTCACGGTGTAACCGGCATCGGCAAGTTGGCCGAAGATACTGTTGGGGCCAGTGATCGCGTCGGGCCCGTACAGGGCAAGCAGTCCCGCGACGGTGGCACCGTTTTGCGTGCCACGGAAAATAGTCGTCGGTGCACTGGATTGACCGTGCAAGTCCAACAACAGGGCCGCTCCCCATCTTGCCGTCGCTTCATCGACATAGGCCTGGATCTGGTTGTGATACGCATCATAGAATGGTGCGGCCAGCGGGTCATCGTAGGCCAGCGACGCGGGACGATTGTAGTCGATTTGGCTGCGATCAACGTTGCCCATGACAACATAGGGCGCCTGTCCCATGATGGCAGCAACCGCATCTCGCAGCGCATCGGCCAACAGATCGGTATGCAGGTCGGTATTGCAATTAACGCCGCTTGTACCACAACCACGCAATCCGACGCCGGGAATAAGCTCTTCTCCTCCGTGGGGCGCCGTGATAATGATCGGTAGGGACCCTCGCTCGAACGTAACGAAGTCTTCGTTCGCCGCGTGCGAAATGTGAGGATATGCGAGCCACACTATTGTGATTAGGGCACGGCGGACCACGCCCGCGCAGCGCCAGCGAAGTGGCGAAGTGGATAGACGCACCATGGGATTTGTTTTCGTCGTAGCCGATGAGACTCTGCGTGTGCCCGCGCACGCGCCTGTTGCGACGACGGAAAGATGAGGGGGTATTACCCGGCGTCATTAGTATTCATAGCTCGTCGGCGGGGTGCGAGCAAATCGCCGCGAGGCGTTCATGGCAGGAATCGCAGCATGCTGGATGATCGCCGCGGCAAATCCGACAAAACCGGTATAGCACTGCCTTTTGGTCGCGGATTTGGCTATGATAGTGCTTTCGCTTCCCACCCTATGATCCGCATAACCAGGAGCCCAACCGTGAGCTTCACCCGCAGACTAGCAAAGATGAAAACCATGTCGGGAAAACTGATTGGATTCGCGTCTAACCCAGTTCCATTCGCAGTGCTCGTCTCCCTATCGGTGGTCGCCTGTTTGGCAACCACAAGTTGGGCGGAGGAACACCCCGAGCCGAAATCCTTGTTCGATGGCAAGACGCTCAATGGCTGGGATGGCGATCCGAAACTGTGGTCGGTGCAAGATGGCGTGATCCACGGCCAGACAACGGCGGACAACCCGCTGAAGCAAAACAGTTTTCTGATTTGGACGGGCGGCGTGGTACGCGATTTCCATCTGAAGATGCAGTTCCGTGTTTTTGATGAAGGGCGGGGGAACTCAGGGATTCAGTATCGCAGCCACCGAAATCCCGATGTCGGCAAGTGGTCGGTGGGCGGCTATCAAGCGGATATCGACCGCGAAAAACGTTACAGTGGAATTCTGTACGAAGAACGGGGGCGTGGCATCTTGGCCGAACGCGGTGAGAAGGTGGTGATTGAATCGACCGATGACGGCAAGTTCAAACGCGACGTTACCGGAAGTGTAGGCGATCGCGACGCCCTGGCGGAATTCATTCACGTGGGAGAATGGAATTCCTATGAAGTGAATGCCGAAGGCAACCATTACATTCACAAGATCAATGGCCACGTGATGGTGGACGTCACCGACAACGACGCGGCACATCGCGCCGATGAAGGCATCCTGGCGCTGCAGTTGCACGTTGGCGATCCGATGCGGATCCAATTCAAAGACATCCTGCTGACGCAGTTATCGCCGAGCGAACCGGCAAAGAATGCCAGTGCCCAGGGGGGCGAAAGTGCGAGGTTTACGGCGTCCGAAGCGACGGCAGCCGTACGCATTTCGGTACCAGAAGGTTTTAAAGTTGAGCGACTCTATTCTGTTCCATTCGATCAACAAGGGTCGTGGGTGTCCCTTACGCTCGACAACCTGGGGCGACTGATCGCATCGGACCAGTATGGCAAGCTCTATCGCGTCACACCGCCACCGGTCGGCACAGACGACAAAACCAAAGTGGAACCAATCGATTTGGACATTGGCAGCGCGCAAGGGTTGCTCTACGCGTTCAACAGTTTGTACGTGATGGTCAATGGCGGCAAATCGGGGCTGCATCGGTTGCGTGACACAAATGGTGATGATCGTTTCGATGAACACGAATTCTTGTTGCCACTCGACGGCGGGGGCGAACACGGACCACACGCGGTGCTTTTGGGTCCCGACGGCAAGTCACTCTATATCTGCGCGGGCAATCACACGAACCTGCCACCGATTGATACATCGCGAGTTCCTCAAAACTGGAGCGAAGATCACCTGCTTCCCCGCATGTGGGATGCCCGCGGCCATGCAACAGGTCGAATGGCACCAGGTGGCTGGATCGCCAAGGTCAATCCCGATGGAGGAGACCTGGAGATTGTCAGCACTGGTTATCGCAATGAATACGATATCGCGTTCACGCCCGAAGGCGAATTATTTACCTACGATGCCGACATGGAATGGGACATCGGCTCGCCTTGGTATCGGCCCACGCGAATCAACCACGTCCCCGCCGGTGCGGAGCTCGGTTGGCGAAGCGGCTGGGCCAAGTGGC